>JALYHX010000623.1 GCA_030776305.1 Myxococcota bacterium | reverse complement strand
AAGCTCGCGGACAATCACGTCGAAACAGGCCCAGCTCCGCACCGCTTTGCCATTTCCGCCGTACACGACGAGATCCTGAGGGCGTTCTGCGACGTCAGGGTCGAGGTTGTTGTGGAGCATTCGCAGGGCAGCCTCTTGAACCCATCCTTTGCAAGAGAGGTCGCTGCCACGCGGCGCTCGGACGACGCGGGAGAAGGACATCCCGGATGGTTTACTGAAGATGAGGAAAGACACGCAAGGGACTCGTCATCCCCGAGCAGCTTCATCGCGGGTTTGTTCGTGCGCCGCACTCCTCGCTCACTCCCCGGCGCTGTCCATCCCAACTTTCAATCGCTGCGTGTCTTCCCGAGACAACGACGTCGGGTGCGTGGCCTCGATCGCCTTTGCCTCGCGTAGCCAAACCCTTGCCTGCTCGCGGTCGCCGAGCGCCGCGTGCGTCAAACCGCGATAGAGCGCGTACTCGGCGCGCTTTGCGTCGCTCCAACCTCGGCTCTCCAGTTGGAGCGAGATCAGCGATTGCTTTGCGTCGGGGTACAGGCCATCGGCGAACTGTGCCTCGGATCGGGCAAGTGGCCCGGCACATCCGGCGAGCGCGAGCGAAGCTGCCCAACTGGCCACCGCAACTGCGAGGATCGAACGCGCCAAGGCACCCTCTTCACGCGACGTCACGCGACTGTCCGCGGGCGGACACGCCTGCCCGCCGCTCGCAGCATCTCGTCCACCGTCGTGAGCTGGTCGTCCGGCTCGGGCATCCCGGAGTCGACGTTTCCGTCAACGCACACCAGAGCCGGTGAGACCCCCGGTCCCTTTGCGCTTTGGTCCCATTTGTCCGCGAGCGCGAAGGCGATTCGATCGATCAGCAGGCGCGTGGATTCGCGATTCGTCGTGCTCACGAAGGCCGCGTCCGGATGCGTGCGCTCGAGCAACCGAAGCTCAAATGGCTCGATCTGGTCGATCTTGTTGAAGACGAGCAGGCGTGGCAGTTCAGCCAGTTCCAGCTCTTCGAGCACGCGTGTCACCGTCCGTGCGTGCTCGTCCTTCGACACGTCGCTCGCGTCGAGCACGTGCACGAGCAAGTCAGCGTCCGCAGCCTCCTCGAACGTGGCCCGGAACGCCGCGAACAGATCTTTCGGCAGGTTGCGAATGAATCCGACCGTATCGGTGATGACGACTTCGCGCTCCCCCCAGCCTGCCCAGCCGCAACGGAGCGTGCGCGACCGCGTATCCAGCGTCGCAAACAGCTTGTCTTCGGTGAGTACGTGCGCGCCCGTGAGCGCGTTGAGGAGGGTGCTCTTGCCCGCGTTCGTGTAGCCGACGATCGCAACCGTCGGCACTCCTTCGCGCTTGCGCTTTCGCCTGCGCACCTCCCGTTGCCGCGCAAGCTGCTTGAGTTGGTGTTCGAGATGGGCCACGCGATCCTTCGCGCGCCGCCGACCGATCTCGAGCTTCGTCTCGCCAGGACCTCGACCGCCGATGCCGCCCGTCAAGCGCGAGAGGCTATCGTCCTTCGAGGCGAGGCGAGGCATCGCGTACTTCAGTTGCGCGAGCTCTACTTGAAGCTTGCCATCGCGGCTCTCGGCGCGCTGCGCAAAGATGTCCAAGATGAGCTGGGTACGATCGATGACTTTGAGGTCCGTCTGCTTCGCAACGGCGCTCGCTTGAGCCGGCGTCAGCTCGCGGTCGAACACGAGCACGCCGACATCGGCCTCGATTGCACGCACCACGACCTCTTCGAGCTTTCCTCGTCCCATCACGAGCCTCGGGTCGATGCGGTCGCGCATTTGGACGATACAATCGACGACTTCCGTCCCCGCGGTTCGGGCGAGCTCGCGCAGCTCTCGCATGCTCTCCTCGGCCGCGCGCGCGGTCGCCCGCGTGGTCGACGCTTCGCGGACCGCTCCGGCGCCCCTCGACTTGGCGCCGACGTGCACGAGGATGGCCCGACCGTCTTTCGCCTTCACCTCCCGGGCCTGCGCTCGCCGCGCAAACTCCGCTTCGAGGTCCGCCATCAGCTCGCCCACGTCGAGGTGCGCCTGCGCGAGCGGCAGTGGCCCGACCTCGAGGTACGGCAGCCCGTCGCCGTCGGTGGGGATGTTGTGGGCGTAGACGATCGACCGGGGCTCGCCGCCGTGACCTAGCTGGATCGCGGCGACGAGGTCGAGCCGCAGGCGCACCAGGTCGACGAGATCGTCGCGCGTCAGCGGCTCCGCGCGAAGATGGGTGTGCACGAGGCGCAGCCCGCGGAACCGGCCTTCGGCCGCGCGGAGCCTGCCGATGTCGGGGAGCATCAGCTTCGATGCATCGCCCACGATGACGTAGTCGACCTGCCCGGAGCGGTGCACCAAGACACCCACCTGGCGCCCAATCTCGAGCGAAACCGCGACGAGCGAGCGCGTCAGCTCGGGAGTCGTGATGTCTCCGGCCGGCACGCGGCGCCGGTAAAGACGCTCGAGCGCACGCAGGGCCGAAGGAGCAAGGCCGGTCTTGTTACCGTAGACGTCGATACAGGTTTCTTAGCACGAGTGGGCCGTGAGGCGCGCTACGCGCCGACGAGCACGTCCGCGTGTCAGTCACTTGTTCACGCGCTCGAGGTAGTCGCCCGTGCTGGTGTCGACCTTCACCCACTCGCCCTCCTTGATGAAGAGCGGCACGTTCACGACCGCTCCCGTCGACAGCTGCGCGGGCTTGGTCGCACCGCTTGCCGTATCCCCTTTCACCCCCGGATCGCTCTTGCTGATCTGGAGCACGACGCTCGGCGGGAGCCCGATGCCGATCGGATTGCCGTTGTAAACCGTGACCTCGCACTCGAGGCCCTCGCTCAAGAAGCGAACCTCGTCGCCGACCTTGTCTTTCATCACGTGGACCTGGTCGCCCGTACTGGTGTCCATGAAGACCAGGCTGTCCCCCTCGTCCCACGAATACGTCAGCTTACGGGTGTCGATGTCCGCCACTTCCACCGACTCGCCGGACTTCCAGGTCCGCTCGATGACCGCGCCCGTCTGCAGGTTCTTGATACGAGCCCGCGTGAACGCTTGGCCCTTTCCGGGCTTGACGAACTGATGGTCGACGACGGCGAAAGGAACCCCGTCGATCTGGAGCTTGAGGCCTTTGCGGATGTCGGTCGTATGCATGATTCGCGGGTTACCTCGGCCGAGCTAGCATGCCAAAGGGGTGGAGGTCGAGAGGGATTCAGAGCCCGATCACGTAGCCAAGCTGCGCGGCCAACGCCGTCCCCGTCGTGGGAAACATCTCCATGATCTTGGCCTCGAGGACGATCCCGCTGTTTGCCGTGACGGCGTACATCAGGCCGGGGCCAATGGCCCCGAAGCCCAGCCCGGTCTTGGTCCACGCGTCTACCTTGTCATTGGACGGATTGACGTTGATGGTCTCGGCCGCGTCGACTTCGGTCATCCCACCTGCGACGAAGGCGTACACACGAAGTCCCTTGCGCGAAAAGACATTGCGGCCAAACCAGTACGCAATGCGCGCCTCGACATGCAGCGGCATGAAGCTGGCCCCACCCGGCCGTTGCGGACCGCCGCCGAACACCGCGACGCCGATTCGCCCGCCGATGGCCACGTTGGGGAGGATCACGCGGTCGTACCCGAGCAGGAAGCGAACCATCGGAACGTTGGCGAGTCCGCCCAGGACGCTGTCGTTGAGACCCTTGACCGGGACATTCGCGTAGTAGTCGCTCGTCCCCGACGTGAAGCACGTGTAGTGCTGACCGCCGCGGCAGGCGTCGCTCGCGCCCGGCATGAGCAAGAGGTCTGCCTGCACCCCGAGCGAGAACCAGTTCCTCTTGAACGGACGTAGCTCCTCGTCGCTGCCGCGTCGGCACGTATGGTCGACGCACGACTCGCCGGCCACGCAGTCCTCTTTCGATTCGCAGGCCGTCGGGCCCTCCGCGTGGCAGCCCGGGAACCCCGGCGGGCAATCGCTCGCCTCTGCCGTCGTGGGCGTCGTGGCCAGCACGGTGTCGGCGGATACGCTCCCGGGCTTGCACGCTTGGGGAGGCGGCGCGCCCGGCAAGTGCAGCGGCTCGCCTTCGAGCCGCTTGACGATGGCGACGCTGTGCGGGGTCGAGCTCCGCCCGCTCGCTCCCACGAGATCGCCGTTTGCGTCGTGGGCCTGGATGAAATACTGAAGCTGTCCTTCGGCGCTTCCCACATCTGTGCACGAGAGCTCGAGGCCGTAGCCCTCGCCGATCTGGCGCATCGGCTCGGTCTTCCAGTCTTTCGCGCCGACTGGCTTGTAGCGAACGGTGACTTTGGTCGCACCGAGCTCGGCGGGCACCTCGACGTAGAGCGGTAGCGGCGTGGATACCGCCTGTCGACGCGGAGGGACATGCATCATCCCGCCCTTCGCAGATATGGAAGTCGGGGGCGAGGGCGCGGGGGCGCCCGACGTCGAGGGCGCGCTCGCCGGCGGGTTCTTCACGACCGCGAACTCGCGCTGAACATCGGTGTTCGAGAGGTTTGGATCGAGGGCGACGCCCGGGTCCTCCATGATTGCCGTCGCGAACTCGGTGCGAGCGAGGTCCAACTTTTTCAGCATGAACTCGACGACGCCGAGATCGCAATGCAAGCGCGCGCGCATGAAGGGCGAGCAGTTCGTCGTCTTCTGACACAGGCCGAGCGCGTCGTTGAGCTTCTTCTCGGCAGCCGTGTAGTTGGTCGCGAGATAGTCCTGTTCGATGGCTTGGTCACGCAGCTTCTGAGCCGCTGCGTCGTTCGGCGCGCCCATGGCGAAGCGCGTGCTCGCAAGGGCCACGCATAGGACTGAGAGAACGAGCCAACGGCGGGCGAGACGTCGATCCACGAGTGCCCTCCTCCGGGCCGCACGCACGCGCCCGCACGTGCGGACCGCGGGCGCTAGGAAGCAGGCCATCCTAGTACAAGAGTTGTGGCTTCGACGGCTCAAGATTGGCGCTTCCGGCGAGCCGATCAAGGCTGTCGAGGCGGCAGGCGCCGTCCAAGGGCATCCCGAGCGAAGGGTGCCGAGGGTCCGCGCGACGAAAAATGAGCTAGGGTGACTGGTTCGGGATACGTACCGTGTGAGGGTTTTGTGCATCGCCACCTAGCATCGGTCATCGCTCTCATTGCCGGCACAGCGTGCTTGGTCGAGGCTTGTGCCGCCGATTCCGGCGACCCGTTGGGCAAGACATCCAATGGCATCGGGGGTGGGAGCGGATC
>JALYHX010000622.1 GCA_030776305.1 Myxococcota bacterium | reverse complement strand
CGGCACGATTTCACGTGCACCGATCTGGTTCACCCGTCGGCTCCAGCCCATATCGAGGGCTCCAGTCGATTGAACGTCGATCGATCGGGCGGAGCTGACGGCTTTTCGTGCCGAGCCAACGTCTTTTCACGTGAATCCGCGCGCTCGGGTCGATCGCACGATGGCTTTTCCGGTCAAGGCGAATGCTTTTCCATTGGAGCCGAACACCCATCGCGATCGCACGACTGAAAATGTCGTGGAGCCAACGGCTTTTCTCCCCGAGCCGTTTGCTCTTCTGGTGAAGCCGCTCGCTCCAACGGATCACACGAAGGCTTTGCCGGCGGAGCCAAGTGCTTTTCCATCGAAGCCGTCGGCTCCAGCCGATTGCACGACGGCTCGACCGCTCGCCGCAAACAGCAGCGTTCTCGCGCCCTTGCGGCGCGAACCAAGTGCGTCACCGAGGGGTCCAGTACGAGCGGCTCTGGGATCCGAACCCCCATACGAGCAAGTGGGGCTCGGACCGCCTGCTCCTGCAGCTGCACGCGTGGGACATCCCACACGCGCCGTCGGCAATGGCATGTTGCTTTGATTCGAGGTCGACGATTTCGAGGCCGGCGTGGCACGCGCGCGTGAGCTGTTTGCTTCTCCTGCTGCTCGGGCGGCAGTCGACCAACCCGTGGAGCGGTCCACCGCAGGGTCTGTTGCCGTGTTTCGGCGTCGCCGCGTTATGGGCCGGGTAGAGGACCCGCGCCAGGGATAGAGCGAATAGACATCGTCGAAGCCGCGCTCGTAGAACCTTTTGTGGCAACCCGAGAAACTGACGCCCGCGTCTCGCGCTTCCGCTCGCGGAGCCCTTCGTCTATCTCCACGCACCGTAGAAGAAAGACACCCAAAGTAGACTCGGTATAACTAACTTGTACTCGGTATGTCTTTACGACAGAGTCGGGCATGGATCGATTCGACGTCGTGGTTGTGGGCGCGGGCCCGACGGGACTCATGCTCGGGACCGAGCTGCGGCTGCGCGGCGTGCGAACGGTCGTCGTCGAGAGGCTGGAGGCGCGGAACGAGTTCGGCAAGGCGCAGAACATTCAGCCGCGTACCGCCGAAATTCTCGAGCTGCGCGGCCCCCTCGACGTCGCACGAGCGAAGGCGGAGGGCAGCATTCAAGGCTCGCATTTTACCGTGGGGTACTTGCACTACGGTCCGCTCGACACCCGCTTTCCGTACCAGGTGGTGCTTGCACAAGCGCGGTTGGAAGAGGTTCTCGAGCGCAGATTCGTCGAACTTGGCGGCGACCTCCGTCGAAGCTGGACGCTCGCGGGCCTCGAGCAAGATGAAGACAGCGTGACGCTGCACGGCCCCGAAGTCCTCACCGCCCGCTATGTGGTCGGCTGCGACGGCGGTCACAGCAGTGTTCGGAGGCTGCTGGGAATCGCCTTCCCAGGCACGAAGTCGAGCGAGTACTTCACCATGGCCGACATCCGACTCGGTCCAGGCACGAAGGACCTGCCGCGCGTCTCTGCGGAAGAACGCGAAAACCGCGAAGTGGGGTCGATGCGCCGTTTGCGACGCACGCTCCCTGATGGGACGACCGCGAACCTGATGCCATACAGCGAGCTCGGGCTGTTCCGGTTGATCTACAACGATCACCGTACGGCGCGGGATGACGTGACGCGTGCGCAACTCGTAGAGGGTCTGCAGCGCTTCTACAGCGACGATTACGACCTTCAAGAGGTTCTCTACGCGGGACGCTTTGGTGATGCCTCCCGGCAAGTCGAAAACTACCGCGCGGGACGCGCGTTCTTCGCTGGCGACGCCGCGCACATTCATCTTCCCGCGGGCGGCCAGGGGCTGAACCTTGGCGTCCAGGACGCGTTCAACCTTGGCTGGAAGCTTGCGGCCGTAGCCACAGGGACGATGCCCGAGACGCTGCTCGACAGCTACAACGTCGAACGCCACCCCGTCGGCGCCCGCGTGCTCGAAAACACCCGCGCGCAGAATGCCTTGAGGATCCATGACCCGGACCACCAAGCGTTGGGGAAGGTAATCGCTTGGATGTTGCAGATCCCGGAGGCCAACCGCGCCGTGGCGGCGATGGTCTCCGGGCTCGACATCAACTACGGCGGCGACGAACTCGTTGGTACGTGCATTCGCGACTTCAAGGTCGCGGCCTCGTGGGCGAGCGGCGCGTTCCATTCTGGGCATGGGGTGCTGTTCGCGCGCGATGAGAAGTACCTTGCGGAGGCGCGGCCGTGGTCATCGCGGGTAGTCGGGCTTCTTGTCGATGACCTGCCAGTTCCAGAATGCCAAGCGGTTCTGGTTCGACCAGACGGCCACATTTGCGCAGCGGTTCCCAGAGCGGACCTCTCCGCATCTCTGTCGAAGTGGTTCGGCACCGTGAGCTGAGGGCTCGTCACTGGACGAGCTGCCCCCGCGGTCGACCGTCACGTCGGCGCAGGCGAGCCGGGCTCTTGTTCGGGATGTGCGAGCCGCCGTCGACGAAGCACTCGTGGTCGGAGGTCTCCCCGGGGAGTGCCGCTAAGGAGCCCTCGTTCGGCCTCCGTGAACCGCAGGCGCTCGCGGCGCCCATGCGCGGCTCTGCTTCGGAAGCCTACCGATAGTAGGTCTCGACATTCGCATGCGGGAACGATGCGGGGCAAGTTCCCGTTGCAGAATAGGCAACCTGCAACTGCGTATCGGAGACCAGATTCAGGTAGGCCCAACCCGTTGCCCCGCTCTGCCGTTCGTAACAGTAGGTCGACGTGATGGTCTCCGGATCGCGGTAAGTCGTGTTGTTGGTGTCGATGCGGAACGTGAGAAACCCGACAGTCGAGCCGGTGCCGTCGAGGTCGGCCACAAACACCGCGCCGGTTTCCGCTTTGAAGACGGAAAGAGGATTTCCCGACGCATCGCGCGCTTGCTGAGCTCCTTGCCCGGCGTAGGGATTGTGAAACCAAGCGCCCGCGACGGTCCCCACACGATCGTGGGCGGCGGTGCCGCACAACCGGCCCGCCACGGGGGGATCCACCGTCGTGCCCAAGAGACTCAGGTAGGTCTGCCGCTGCGTCGGGGGATAGGGATCAAACGGGCAAATCGCGTGCAGGTATTTCAACTGTCCGTCGACATATCGAGCCTGATTACCAAACGTATGAGTGACGGACGAGTCGGTGACGACGAAGTCCCAAGCGAGATATCCTACGTCGTGAACGTAGTGGCCGATGATCTCCCCCGCTGCGAAGTCGACCGGGTGCATGACAAGATTGGTCGCGCTTCCGCCATCGGCGGCCGAAGCGGTGACATCGGCGATCTTTTGCACCACGCTGCGCACGTGAGCGAAGGATACCAGAGTATTGCAACTCGCCTCGAAGGCGAGGCCCCATTCGCCTTGGTAAT
>JALYHX010000621.1 GCA_030776305.1 Myxococcota bacterium | reverse complement strand
TTCCCGAGCCGCCCGACGAGGACGAGCCGGAGGCGCCCGAGCTGCCCGAGCTGGTGCTCCCGGAACTGCTGCCCGCTCCCGAGCTGCCGCTGTTGCTCATGCCGCTGGAGCTCGCCCCCGGGTTCTTGGCGGATGCATCGCCCAGCCCCGGGTCCCCTGACGAAAACGACCCACATGCGAGGGCAGCCAGTGAAACTGCAACGCCCCCGGGTATGACCAAGCGAATCGTCTTCATTGTGACATCTCCGGCTGCATCAATCGTCGATAGGGATTGGCGTTTTTCAGCGTCAGCGGCCGATTCGCTCTCTCAACGGGAAACGCCGGACCGATGAAGTCGGAGATTTATCCGTTTGAACATTCGTATGGTAAACGCGCCTAGGACTACTCGCGGATATCGACATGTTCCGCCTGACTATTTCCCATATCCAGCGGCGGCGATGTTGGTCTGAAGGGCGTCCACCGTCGCCTTCATCGCGGCGCCGCTCGCCATGACGCCTTCGTACCACTCGCCTCCAGCCGTGTCGCTGTTGTCTCCGCCGATCCCGAGGATGATGGAACCTTGTTTTTTCATCGGGACGTAGCCGGGTTTGGCGGGGCGAACTCCGTCGTACAGGGTCTTCAACGCGCTGGAGGACGTCGCATCACCCCCATAGACTGCAAAGCGGCCCTTGCCCGCGTTTTCCACTTGCGTGTAGCCGACAATCACGGCCGTGACGAAGTTGAATTTGAGGGCCGTATTGGTCGAAATATTCTGGTCTTGACCGTTTTCCCAGCCGGCATAGAGACCGTTTTCTAGGTCTGCCATGACCCACGGACCGTTCGTGACCCGGGCGGATGCGGAGCCGGCGCCGGGAAACCCTGTCCCCCAGACTACGCCCCCCCCAAAGTAGACCGCTTCCATCGTCCCGTTGTTGTCGTCGTGAGAGGTCGTTTCGGCGTTGCCATAGTCGAAGCAGCACCCATCGATCAGGTTCTGCTGGCTGGTCACCATGTACTCGGTTTCTGGTTGATCGCCGGTCGCAGTTCCCTTTGCCGTCGCCGTTGCGCATGCCGTGCATCCGGAGCGATACCCAATAACCGGTTTAATAAGGACTCCGTAAACCGGATGGCCGTTGATCGTCGTCTTGAGGTCGGTTGCGTTTGCGGGGTTGTCGATGGCGCCTCTTTGGCCGATGGGCGCGGGTTTAAGGTCATTCTTGTTCGGGGACTGGTCGTAGATGATCGATATCGTGCAGGTCGCGCCTGAGCAAAAGGTGTCTTGCGAGGCGGAATCGGCGTAGCCGCCGGCCGCGACCCCGATGTCCTTGGTCATCCCGCTCGGGCAAGAGTCCGGGCCCGGAGAAAAAGATCCCTTACAGACCTGGTAGAGAGGCCCGCTGTAGCCGCTGTAGAGAGTTCGCACCGTGCTGTGTGCCGCAGCACAGGCGTTGCCGGCGGCTCCCAAAATATCGCAGGGCCCGCTGCCTCCACTCGAGCCCCCGCTCGACGAACCGGAGCCACCCGAGCTGCCCGACGAGCCGGAGCTGGCGGACGAGCCGGAGCTGCCGGACGAGCCGGAGCTACCGGACGAGCCGGAGCTACCCGAAGAACCGCCGCTCCCGGAGCTGCCCGAAGAACCGCCGCTCCCGGAGCTAGCCGACGAACCGCCGCTGCTGGAACTGCCTGAAGAACCACTGCTCCCGGAACTGCTTCCCGCTCCGGAGCTACTGCTATTGCTCATGCCGCTGGAGCTGCCCCCTGAGCTTCCGCCGGATGCATCGCCCGAGCCCGGGCCCCCCGACGAAAACGACCCACATGCAACGGCAACGGCGCCAAGCAACGCGGCAACGGACACGAGTAAGACGGAGCGAGGTTTACTCATTTGCGACATATCTCCAGTTGCATAAGGTCCGCTCGATATGGACCGGGGGGCTGGTGGCCGAGGAGGAATCATGCTGAATGTACGTTTGGATATCGACTGCCCGACGCCACCATCCCCGTCGAGAATTCGAGAGCGCAAGTCACAGGCTACCCGAAACCCGCTAGTGCCTCAAAGCCTGTGAACGCCGACGTACCGTAAGCGAATCCGAGGGCCGAGTAGGAAAAATCGGGGTCGCATGGCGAAGTCCAGGAGACACGGATAACGTCTTATAGGCTCACTGCAAAACGCTGCCGGGGCGGAAACGCGGACGCAGTTGAGCATCTTCAAAGCAGATGTCATCGTGCAGGAGCGAGGCAGACGGGAGTTCACCGAGCATGAGTGTCGCGGACGCTTGCGCCGTTGCGTCATCCGCGTCCGCTGGCGCGGCACATTGCGAGGGCAGCAAGATCGACCCAAACTCGACCGCGTCGTAGTCGTCCCGATCCGGCCCGTCACACCCCCTTGTCACGCGAGTGATCCCGCCGGTCGCGGTCTCATCGGCTGGGTCACGCGTCGATCTGGCCTCCCTTCCGCAAGTGATCGCGCCTCCCCATGTGATCGCAGCCCGATCGCGGCCGAAACGGCTTCGTCACTTGGTGCGCAGGGGATCGAAGCGTGGACCGGGCGTTTCACTATGGTGCCCGGGGCGGTCGAGGCCGAGCGTGCGATCCGTGGGCGTGCGAACGGCAATCGCAACGCCGGCGGGGTGATCCCATCATATGAGGGGTGAATCACGCCGCGCGCGGCACCCACCTGAAACCGCGAGGGCGCGCTCTTTCCGGCAGCCTTGGAACGACGATTCAGGCAACTCAACGGAATCGCAACAAAATCCAAAAGTGGAGCTGACGGGAATCGAACCCACTTCAACAGAGTTACGCAAGTACGCGATGGCATTCTGTTTTTTGTCTAACGTTCGATTCCATCTGGCTTTCCGCTTTCGTCCGTTTCCGCCGGATCCCTCTCGTGTCCGCCGGAATCAGCCCCCGTCATGGAACGCTGGTGGCACGCGCACCAAGCCCTCACCTTGAATGACGCCCGCCTCGATGTCGTAATTGCTGCGGGCGATGGCTGCCGGGCAATTCGGGCACACTGGCGCCCAAGCAAGCGCCCTGACGGCTATTTTGAGGCGCAGGAAACGGTGCCTTGGACGAGTCGGATCTCTTGCGGCGCATCACCGTGAAGCCTGCCATCTTCGGCGGGAAACCCATCATCCGGGCTGGTGACCCTGGACAATGACTTCGGCGAGCTCGCGATTGTCCGCGGAGCGCAGCATTCAGGGATCGTCCGAATCGTGGACTTCGCCGCGCGCGACCAGGCGGGCGCCTGCCTGCAGGTACTCGCCCTGCACGGAGCCGATCTGACCGGTGGGGCACTGATCACCATGGAACCCGGACGTATTCGGGTCCGACCGCCGGACCACCCGCCAGACGTTCGACCGGACGCTTTGCAAGTGCGTGGCTGCGCCGCAGTGCACGACAGCCGCGGACTGCACCGGTCCGCTGCCCCAGCTTTGTGAGGTGTGCGCGGACGGCGGCTCGGCTTGTGCCCACTGGTCCTGCGTCGCAGGGAAGTGCGAAGTCGCGATCTGCCCCTAGCCGGTGCTTCACCTATCCTCGGTCTTTCCGTCGATTCCGAGCTTCTTGAGCTTTTCATAGAGCGTGGAAAGCGCAATCCCGAGGGTGCGCGCGGCGAACGCCTTGTTTCCCGCGACGTGGCGCAACGTTTACCGGATTGCAGCCCGCTCGATGCCATCCAAGGAATGGCGCGCCAGAGGCAGCCCGTCGAGCCAATTTTCGGCGCGCAAGTTACCGAAAAGCTGCAGATGCTGCGGCACAAGTACGTTGACGCCGGCATCTGCCATGGCGGCCGCGCACATCAGCGTGTTCTTCAACTCGCGGACATTGCCAGGCCATGAGTACGCCCGCAACTTCGCAAGGGGCGACAGGAAGGGGTAGCGCCCTCGCCCTCCTACGAGACGCGGCCCCGAGGGTTCTCAGCCGTAACAAGGGGGACGGCTTGATACAAGCCGCTGACACAATTGGCCGCCGCAATACGCCTCGAGAGCATCGGGCGTTCGTGCAGACGCGTTCGCCCCATCTCGCGTCGCGCCTTGGCGCAATGGGGCGAGCAGACG
>JALYHX010000620.1 GCA_030776305.1 Myxococcota bacterium | reverse complement strand
GTTCCCGCGTTGCGGGACTCGGGTGAGATCGCTGCCACCAAGCTGCGCGTCGCGCAACTTCTGGAGACGACAATCGGCGATCCGTCGCGTGCAGCGCAGGGCTTTCGCGAGGTCCTCGAGATCGAGCCCAACAACATCCATTCCCTCCGAGGGCTCACGCGCGTCTACCAAGCGCTCGAGCAATGGCAGGAGCTCGTCGTGGTGCTCGAACGACAGCTCGACGTGGTGACGACGGAGCGCGAGAAGATCGATGTGCTCATGCACCTGGCGACGATCCACGACCAGCACTTCCTGAAGGCCGATCTCGCGGCCAGGCGTTTGGAGCAGGTCCTCGAGATCGATCCGAACAACGAAGAGGCGTATTTCAGGCTCGAGCGAAACTATCGCAAGCTGCGGCAGTGGCTCGACCTCGTGAGCGCGTACGACCGCCACATCGGGGCGACGCTCGACCGAAAGACGAAGGTCGAACTGTTCGGCGCGATCGCGCAGGTCTACGCCGATGAGGTCGAAGACGTCGAGCACGCGATCGACGCGTACAAGAATATCGTCGATCTCGACGACCAGAACGTTCCCGCGCTCGAGGCCCTTGCCAAACTCCACGAGAAGCTGGGAGATGCTGCCCAGTCGATTGGATACATGACCCGCGTGGCGGAGTTGACGCAGGATCCCAAGCAGCGGGTGGAGTCGTTCTACCGGATTGGCAAGGCACTCGACGAGAAGCTCGGCGACCGGGTGGCCGCTCAAGAGCGCTATGAGATGGCGCTCGATCTCGACCCATCACACCTGCTGGCGCTTGCGGCGCTGCGTCAGATAGCGATTGAAAGCGCCGACTTCCATAAGGCTGCGCGCTACCTGAACGAGGAGCAAACGCACACGCAGTCACCCCGACAACGCGCGCGACTGCTCGTGGAGCTGGGGAAATTGCGCAACGAGATGCTCGGCGAGAATGCGGGGGCGATCGCCGCCTGGGAGGCCGCGTACGACGCGGACCCGGAGAACGAGGAGGCAGCGACGCCGCTCGTCGATCAGTACATTTCACAGGAAGAGTGGGCAAGAGCTGAGCCCCTGATCGACATGATCGTGCGCAAGAGCGGCAAACGCGATCGCGCCGAGCAGCACGCTACGCAGAACAAGCTCGGACAGGTTTCCGCGGCGCTTGGAAAGGACGACAAGGCACTCAAGGCATACACGGCGGCGCTTCAGCTCGACTTGACCGACCAGACCACGATCCGCGGCCTCGCCGACGTGTGCTTCCGATTGAAGGACTGGGGCGCGGCCCTCGCCAATTACCAGAAAGTGTTGACCGCTCTCGGCGAGGACGAGAGCAGCGCTCGCGCCGACGTGTACTACCGCTTGGGTTGCATCAAACGCGAGCAAGGCCAATCGAAGCAGGCGATCAACAACTTCGAGAAGGCCCTGGCGGTCGATCCCACGCATCAACAGACACTCGAGTCTCTCGTGCAGCTGTATGCGGAGCTCAAGGATTGGAAGCAGGTCGTCGCCTATCGCCGACAGATTCTCGACAACGTGTTCGATGCAGACGACCGCTTCCGTATGCTGAACGAGATTGCCGACGTGTGGAGCGATCAGGACAAGAACCCGCGCAAGGCCATCGAGGCGCTCGAAGAGGCGCGGGAGATTCAGCCCTTCACTCCCGGCCTGTTGCACAAGCTCATCGCCCTCTACCAGGCGACCGAGAACTGGTCGAAAATGATCGACACGCTCCAGGCCATCGCCGAAAACGAGAAGGATCCCGGCCGCAAGAGCAAATTCCTGTACACGATGGCCCAGCTCTACCGCGACAAAGAAGGCGATCAGGACAAGGCCGTCGAGCTCTTCAGTGAGTCGCTCGACTTGAATCCCCAGTACCTCGAGGCGTTCGAGCGGATCAACAAGCTTCTCACGGCGAAGAAAGATTGGAAAGCACTGGAGCGTGCGTTTCGCAAGATGTTGCGTCGGATGTCGACGGCCAACATCTCGAATCCGGATCTCGAGTTCAACCTCTGGCACAACCTCGGCCTCATTTATCGCGACCGCCTCAAGGACACGACCAGCGCGATCGAGTCATTCAAGATGGCGACGCGCTTCAAGCCCGACGAGCCCGTAGAGCGGCAAATCCTCGCCGAGCTCTACGAGGCCACCGGGCAGACGGAGTCTGCGATCGGTGAACACGCGTTGGTGCTGCAGATGGACCCGCTGCGGGTCGACCCCTACCGGAGTCTCTACAAGCTGTACTTGCAAATACACGAATATGATCGCGCCTGGTGCATGTGCGCGGCACTCGCGTTCCTGCGGAAGGCCGACGAAGAGGAATCGCGCTTCTTCGACGACTATCGCCCCAAAGGAATGCCGCAGGTCAAAAACCGCCTCGACAACGAGTCGTGGATCAAGAATCTATTTCACAAGGACGAGAATCTTTACATTGGAAAGATTTTCGAGATGCTGACACCCTCGGCGATCATCGCGAAGACGAACCAGTTGCGTGCCCAGAAGCAGCTGCCGGTGCTCGATCGGCGCTTGAAGCAGGATCCCGCGACGAGCACGGTGACATTTGCGAAAACCTTCGGTTGGGCGGGTCAGGTGCTGGGCGTGGCGACCCCGGAGCTCTACGTGCGCAACGACGTGCCTGGGGCGCTGGTCGCCGTACCGGCGACGCCGCCGGCGAGCGTGGCCGGCCAGACGGTGCTCACTGGGTTCACGCCGCAGGAGCTGACTTTCATCGTTGGAAAGCACCTCTCGGGGTATCGGGGAGAACACTACATCAAGAACCTTTTTCCGACGCTCAACGAGTTGAAGGTGATCCTCTTCGCTGGCGTGAAGCTCGTGACCCCGGATTTCACCGTGCCCGGCGAGATGGCGCAGGCGGTGAACGCGACCGCGTCGGAGCTTCTCAAGCACATGCAGCCCGTGCAGCGTGAGTCACTCAAGATCGTCGTCCAAAAATGGATGGAGGATGGGGCCAAAGCCGATCTGAAGCGGTGGATGCAAGCCATCGAGATCACGGCGTGCCGCGCTGGTTTGCTGCTCTGCGCGGATCTGGAAATTGCAAAGAAGATCATAGCCGCGGAGCCGCAGCTTCCCGGGGATCTTCCCGCAGCGGAGAAGATGAAGGAGCTCTTGGTCTTCTCGGTGAGCGAGCAGTACTTTGCGGTTCGCAAGTCACTCGGCATCGCCGTCGGGTGATTGGTCCCGGCGCGGGAAATGGCTCCGGCTCGCGAAACGAGATCCTCACTCGGGCAGGCAAGCCGCGGTCGGACGCAAAGGGCTGACGGGTCGTCTCTGATTCACTCGCAACTTCGGCCGCGTGGAGCCGAAGGGAACGGGTGAAGGAGGTGGTGCCATGTCATCGACAGTGGAGGAGCCGCACCCGTCGTCGGCTACGCTTGAAATCGCGGCCGCCGCGCCCGCTGGCGGGTGGTTCGTCGAGGTGCAGGACGATGCTGGAACCCGTCGGGTCCTGCTCACGAGGGAGAAGGTCATCGTGGGCACGGCGCCGTCGGCCGACATCATGGTTCGCGACCCGACGGTGAGCTCGCGCCACTGCGGGCTCAGTGTCCTGGGTGCGGGCGTAGCCATCGAGGACCTCGGTTCCCGCAACGGTACATTCGTGGGGAGCGCTCGGGTTCGCGAGGCGTGGGCCAGGGCAGGAACGGCGATCTCGATCGGACGCTGCACGCTCGTGGTGTTGCCCATAGACTCGCGAGAGCCGGGGCACCCGCCCGGTGACCCTCTGACGGGAGTCGCCGGCGCGTCCGTCACGATGCGCCGGCTTGCCGACCAGGTAAGGCGCTTGGCGCGGCACGCGTTGCCGGTCCTCATTTCGGGCGAGAGCGGGACCGGCAAAGAACTCATCGCGCGAGCGATTCACGTAGAAGGACCCCGCAAGCCGCGGCCGTTCGTGGCCATCAACGTGACAGCGTTGCCTCGCGAGCTTGTCGAAACGGAGCTCTTTGGCCACGAGCGCGGCGCCTTCACGGGTGCGCACGCGCGGCGCATGGGTGCATTTGCGGAGGCTGAGGGTGGCACACTGTTCCTGGACGAGGTCGGCGACCTCCCGCTCGAGGCGCAGCCGAAGCTGCTGCGGGCGCTCGATGGCTACGAGATACGTCGGGTCGGTGCAGCAGGTTCGGGCAAGCGCGCCGATGTCCGCGTCGTCGCGGCGACGCATGCGCCGCTCGAGCAGCGCGTGACGGCCGGTCTCTTCCGCCGCGACTTGTTTCATCGGCTCGAGTGCTTCGTCGTCAACGTGCCGCCATTGCGCGAGCGGCGCGGGGATACCGCGGCAATCGCGCGCGAACTCTTGTCTCAACTTGCGTCCCAGGTCGGCCCAAGGACGCTCACATCCGCCGCCCTGGCGCGGCTTGCTGCGCACGACTGGCCCGGCAATGTGCGCGAGCTGCGGAATGTTCTCTGCCGGGCTGCCGACGCGGCGTTGAGACCGGGGATTATCGACAGTGATGAGATCGATCGCGCATTGCGCCGCGACCACGCCGTTCGTCCATCGGGACTGACGCCGCAGGCTGCTCGCGCCCTGCTAAAGGAGAGCGGAGGAAACCTCAGCGCCGCTGCGCGAGCTGCATTCATGCCGCGAACGTCGTTCCGAAAGTTGCTTGGGGCTTGACGCGCTGCCTCTGCTAGTGTCGCGTGCCCCATGAGGCTCGCGAGGCTCGCAGCGCATCTGCGGTGCTTGGTGCTGCTGCTGCTCGCGGCATGCAGGTCCGCTGGCAGGCAGGCGACGCCTTCGATGGGCGAAGGCGGCGTGGCAGCGGTCGCTTCGGCGTCGCCCTCCGCAGGTCCCCTCGGAAACACCGGCGCTGCCGTATTCTCGGCACCGATCGCGGCGACGCGGGTTGCCGGCGCTGACATCGTTGCGGGGCTCGTCGTAAGCGAAAGTGTCGTGCGAGTCGTCCGACGGCCCCCCGGTGGAACCCCATGGACAGCGGACGTACTTCGGGGAGTGGCGTGGGCTCCCGACGCAGAGCTTCGGCTGCAGCCAGCGGGCGACGGTGTCGCTGTCCTCTGGCGAGGGCTGCGCGACGCGCGACCCGTGCGGACGCTGACGCTGCTCGGACCCCGCGGCGAGGTGCGCGGTGATTCGATCGACATTGGCGCGACATTTTGCGGCACGGCGGATGGTCTCGCGTGGATAGCTCCGCGCACGAAAGAGCCCACGCGCGTGATGGCGCGCAAATGGTCCGAGCTCCAGCCTCGCGACGTGGTCACCCTGTCGCCGGATCGCGATCCAGCGCTCGTTTGCGGGGATCACACTGTCATCGTCCTCGGCGACGGCGACGACGACGTCACTGCGACGACATTCGCGCCCGGTGACGTGGCGCCTCGGCCTCCGATCGTCGCGCTACGCGACACGGACTTCTCCGATGAAGAGCGCGAGCATGAGGCGTATTCCATTGGCGATGATCTCGGTCTCGTACGCGTCGGAGCCTCGGGCGGAATTTCCATGCGCAACGTACCACATGGCGGCGCGCCAGGACCCTGGCATCGACTCAAGCACCGCCTGTCGGCAGACGATGAAGTCGTCTCCGTCGACGGCGATGCCGCCGCAACGATCCTCGTCGTGACGCACGAGGACGAGAGCGCTTGCCCTGGCGCCGGAGCGGCGACCGAGAGCTTGCGTGCGATCCGAATCGATCGTAACTCCGGCGAAGAGATGATCCTCGACCTCGCCCCCGCCGATTGTGCTCGATCGAGGGGGCCCTTTTGGATTGCGGCTTTCGCGGGCGCGCCCGTCATCGCATGGGTGGAACGCGCGACGACGCTCGCGCCCAAGGCGGCGCCGATCGCGGGTGTCGCTTTTCGCATCCTTCGCGCCGACGGCGTGCGCGCGGGCGCCATCGACCAGCAAGCTGACGCCATCGTGAACGCCGGGTGCGACGAACGCGGGTGCTCGGTGGCCGCGCTCTTGCGCGAGCCTGACAGCCTAGGCATGCGGCCCGCCACCATCGGCGTCTTTGGTTATCCGTGACGGAGCAGTACAGCACTTTCAATAGCCAGCGCTCGCGTACGCCCATCGAGTCGCGGACCAAAAAGATCCATCCGCCGGCCTGCTGTGAACACCCCGGCTTGTCGCGCGACTGAAAAAGCGTCCTAGAACTCACCAGAAAATGAGAGGCCGGCAACCGTCGGGCCGACGATCGGCGTCACGATCGGCTTGGCCGCAGCGTGCATATCGTCGCCGCGCTTGCTTGCCGCCAGCCAGTAAACAACCGCGCCGGCAGTGGCCACGAGCCCTCCGGCCAAAAAGACATTTCCCCAGACGGCGTCGTCATTGACGTCGCTGATGTCCTTGGAGAATGCGTCACACGCAGCCTGGAACCTCGCTGCGTCACGGGGCAATGGCGGGCAGCGGCCATTCTTCGCCTCGATTTGATTGCGCAAGTCATCCGCCTTGCTCTGCGCTTGGCCCTTGAAAAAGAGGAATGTGCCGGCCCCCACGAAGCCAACGACTGCGACACCGCCGAGGATGATCACGGGCGCCAGATTCTTTGGTGTGGAGAAGACACTTGGCCCTCCTGTCTCCGCTCCCGCCGGCTGGATCACCGTGGCATGCTCGGCCTGACGATTCGTTTCCTCCGGAGGCCGCTCCTTGGCAGCCGGGGGTGTGGCCTGCGGAGGCGGGGCCGCGGCTTCGGATGGCGGGGCGGAGGGTGGCGCGG
This sequence comes from Myxococcota bacterium, assembly GCA_030776305.1. Lineage (GTDB taxonomy): Bacteria > Myxococcota_A > Polyangia > Polyangiales > Polyangiaceae > Palsa-1150. Next base: position 673 of record JALYHX010000620.1, on the reverse strand, counting down.
TGGGCACGACGGTCGTCATTTTGAAGCGTGCGACCGCTTTCTCGCCTCCCAACACAGTGATGCTTTCGCTGTCGGTCGTGCCGTCCGGCGCCTTGAACTTGACCATGTGCGCGCCGATTTCGACCATCAATGGTTCGGCCAGCGGCGCATTGCCGACCCGGTCACCGTCGATTGTCAGCTCGGTCCCGGCGGCGGCGATCACGTCGATCCGTCCGAGCCTTGCGCGCGACTGCGCCAGGCCGTCGTTTGCGTCCGCCCGTTGCTTTTCGGTGATGTCCCTTCCTTCGGCCAGAAACTGTTTGAAATAGCGATCCGCCTCGAGTGCGTGCCCGCTCTTCAAGCAGCTCCACGCCAAGTTGAGCAAAACGGCCGGGTGCCGCTTCAGAGCGTACGCCTGGAGGAAGGCCACCCGCGCTTGCTCGTACTCGCCTTTGTCGTAGAACTCGACTCCCTCTTTGAAGCGCGCGCGTGCCATCGCCGTCGTGGGATCATCCGCGGCGCCTTGCGCCTGGATGGGGGGAGAGAAGACAACGGGCGCTAGCGCAATCAGTATCGCGGCGCTAATCGGGCGAATCATCCGCATCGAGTGCGATCCTGACCGCTTGGTGGCGTCCGTGTAAAGCGCCTTTCGTCCGCTCTAAACCCCCACTCGGCCAAACCGACGCCGAGGTCC
>JALYHX010000619.1 GCA_030776305.1 Myxococcota bacterium | reverse complement strand
GTCATCAGGAGCGCCACGTCGTTGGACCGGATGGCACCGGAGAGAAAGTCTGCAGGGCTCGGCACGTACGATTCGCGCACTATCTTCGCAAAGATCTCGGGACTCGTCTTGAGGACACAATCGGCCTGCCCCCCTTGCGGCTTGCCGGGGCGCACGTCGCACGCCATAGCGTCGACGCGAACGGTCCATTTCGCGAGCTGGTCATTGCCGAGCGACACATAGTAGCTGACGGGCTGAATGACCTCCCCGGCGCGGAACTTCGCCTCCAGCTCGCCGAACAGCTTCACCAGCGGATGCTCGTCCACCGCAGCGAGCTCGTCGTTGCGCTCCACGCTTCGCAGGTCGAGCACCTTGCGTTCGCTGAGAGCGACCACCGCGCTCCGAGCCATCCGTGCGACTTCGCGAGCGGCGTCCCCGGACGACATCCCATCGGTCAGTCGTCGGAGGTCGGCCACGCACAAAGGAGGGCCAATGCGCGCCACGATGTCTCGTCTCATCGGCACTCTCGCCCCTTTGGGCATCGCCGCGTGTGTGCCCGCGAGGAACAGCGGGAGAACGTCGACGCCGTGGACGAGCGCAAGATGCCCGACGAGGGGTTTGAACTCGCGCAATTCGCCGCTCTCGCTGCGTGTACCCTCCGGAAAGATGAGCACCGTCCTGCCTCGTTCGAGCACCTCACTGGCTTGATGCATGGCCTCACGAAGAGACGTCTTGCGGTCGATCGCCTTGAGGTTCGTGAGGTTCTCGAAGAACGCACGCTTGATTGTTCCGTCGAAGAAATAGTCCTGCGCCGCAAACGACACGATGTCCTCGCCATACTTGCCGAGGGCGTATCGGACGAAGCCCATATCGAGGTGGCTCGCGTGGTTGGAGACGACGATGACGTTGCGATTGTGCGGGATATGGGCGCGCCCGACCACGCGCGGCTTGAGGACATCGCCATAAAAAACGTCCTGCAATTTGCCGATGAACGCCCGGCCCATCTCCTGGACCGGCTGCGGTAACACGATTCGCGATTGGCTGATCGCCGCCTCGACGGGGTGCGGGCGGTGATCGACGCGAGGACTCTCCTCGACGAGCGCCTCGACATCGCCCACGGTGATGCAGGACTGCAAACGCTGGGGGTCCACCTGCCCGAACCGCGCCTCGAGCAACTCGAGGAGTTCGGTCAGCAAAAGCGAGTCGAATCCGAGCTCGCCGTGGAGCGTGGCGTACGTTGACACTTGCTCCATGGGGATCCCCCTCACCGCGGAGATGGCGCGCCGAACGCTGCTCGAATCCACCGTCTTGGCGTCGGGATGGACGCTGGTGACGATGATGCGCTCGAGGATCGTGCGTACTCCGTCACGCTTGATCTTGCGCGTCGCAGTGCGCGGCAGTGGGGTGTCGTAAAGGTGCACGATCGCCGGACGCTGCGCGAGGGGCAGCGCGCCGATCGCTTGCTGCAAGGCCGCCCGCGCGCTTTCCCCTTGGTCCTCTGCGGGCACGGCAAGGCACGCAAGGCGCTCGGTGCCCTGGATCTCGACGCCGACCACCGCGAGCTCGACGACGTGGGGCACGGAACCGAGGCGCTGCTCGACGTCCTCGGGGTATACGTTTTCACCCGTCGGCGAGATGACGACGTCCTTGATTCGACCGACGATCTCGAGCTGGCCCCGCCGGTCGATTCTCCCGAGGTCGCCCGTGTGCAGCCATCCCTCGGCGTCGATCGCCGAGTCGGTCGCCTGCTCGTCGGTGTACCCGATCATCACATTCGGTCCGCGGGCGATGACCTCGCCGACACCTCGGTCATCGGGATTGCTGATCTTGACCTCGACGCCGGGCACGGGCTCTCCGACCCCCGTCTGCAAGCGCTTGTGCGGACGTGTGACCGTCAAGACGGGCGCCGCCTCGGTGAGGCCATAACCTTGGGTCAACCGCAGGCCGAGGGACAAGAAAAACTCGTGCGTCTCGCGTGGCAGCGCGGCCCCCCCGCTGATCAGCCACTTCATGCGACCGCCCATCTGAGCATGCACGCTGCCGAACAGGAGCCGGCCCATGTCCGTCCCGACGTGGGTCGCGACCCAGCGATTCGCTTCTGCGGCGACGTCGAACGCGGTGCGCGCGAGCGGACCACGCGCATCGACCTGCATGAGGACACGCCGCTCCAGCAATTGCCAGAGTGCCGGTACACCGACCATCGCCCTCGCACGCGATGCCCGCAGGCCCCTGGCGATACGGTCCCCCGTGAGCTCCCCCACGTAGACGACACGGGCGCCGCGCGAGAGCGGCAATAGAAGACCGCACGTGAGCTCGAAGGTGTGATGCAGCGGCACGACGCTCAACACCGCATCGCCGTCCGAGAGGGGAAAGATCGGCGCGAGCGCGGCGACGAGTGACGCGAAGTTGGCGTGCGTGAGCATGACCCCCTTTGGGCGACCCGTCGTCCCGCTGGTGTAAATAAGGCTTGCAACGTCTCCCGGGCCAATGTCGACCTCGGGCGCCACGAGCGAAGCGTCCGCTTCGGTCGCCGTGTGCAAGTCGAGTCGAACCAGCCCCGGATGGCTCGCAGCGACGTGCTCGCGCGCTTTCACCTGATCGTCCCAGATCAAGACACGGGCGCCACTCTCCGCGAGAACGTTCCCCCAACCGGCTGCGTCGAGCGCCGGGTCGATCGGCACGGCGGTCGCGCCGGCCCGCAGGATGCCGAAATAAGCGATTGCCCAGCTTGGCTGATTGCGGGCGGCGAGCGCGACCCGGTCCCCCTTTCCGACTCCGAATGCCGCCAGCCTCGCCGCGGTCGACCACGCGCGCACCTTCAGGTCGCGGAAGGTCGTACGCGTCAGCCCGTCGTCCGTCATCTCTTGCAGCGCGAGCGCCAGATCGTGCCGCTCGGCCATCTCGTCGAGCAGCGACACGAGCGTCCGATGGGCAGCCAGCGCTCTGGGCGGTTTCTTCAAGCGGCGGTCCATCTCGGGGATGATCCGCTTCTCCATCGCGGGCATATGGATGTTCATCATCCAGTCGGCCCAATCGATCGACTCTGGGGCCCAAGGCAATTTCCTCTTGTCCTCTTCCGAAAGGCGCGCGTACGCGGCACGCGTGTTCGTGCAGTCGAATGGGCCAAGTCGCGTGGTCGTGAATGGCGCGAATACATCCTGGATCTCGGCGATCTTCCCCTCACGACTCGCGGCTCGGTCGAGCGCCTTCGCCGCCGTCTCGAATCCCGGAGCCACCCTGCGGACGATCGACGCGAACTCGCGGGTCGCGCGAGCGATCGCCGGCGGTCCGAGCGCGTCGAAGCGCGCGCGGTCGACGAAGACCGGCTCGTAACGCGCCTGGAGAGCATTCCACAGAACATTGCCCGAGCTTTTTTGCCGGTAGTGTCGCCGCTTGTACAAACCCATGAGCTCGCCGAACCGTTGCACCGTGCACGGGTTCACGTCCGCCGCGCCGAATTGGTAGACCGGCCGCGCGGTGCCCTCGAGAAGCTCTGCGAGGGTCAGGATCATCCCAGCAACGACGTAATCTGCTGGGATGAAGTCCAAGGGGACATGCTTGCCCAAGATGTGGGGTTCCCCTTTCATGATGAGATACGCGTGGAGAGCGCTCGTGCTCATCCCCTCGTTGTATGCGGGCGCGGGGTAAGCGACGGTCGACTCGCAGCACGCGGGCCGACAGATCGAAAATGGAAGGCCGCTCCTTGCGATGACCTGCTCGCCAATCGCCTTCGTGTACGTGTAAATGTTCGGCCACCCCCAGTGCGTGGCTCGGTCGAGCCCGGCCTCGACGAGGCGGTCGCTGATGAACTTGCGTTTGACCAGCGCGAGCTCGCGGTCGTACGCGTCGCCATGCGTCGGTTCGCCGCGCGACAGGAGGTTCTTGCGTGCACGCTCTGCAAAGTCGCTCTGGCGGAAGGCGTCGTCGCAACGATGTGTCGCCTGCGCGATGAGGTCGAGGCATTCGGCGATTTCGCGGTCGGGGTCCCATAGCTCGCTGCCGAGCACCGCTGCGCGCGGGAAAGGGACCACACAAGGGTGATCCTCGCGAATCAGTCCGCTGCGAGTGCCTGCGACATAACAGGTGCTCGTATGCATGATCGGCGCGGCGCCGAGCGCGCTGGCCAGGGCCACCAGGTTCTGGGCGCCGAATGCATTGGCATGGAGCGCGTCGTCGAGCGGCGGGTTGAAATCGACCACCCCGGCGACGTTGACGACCGCATCGATCGTGCCTCGCAATTCGCGAACGATCTCCGCGTCGACCCCGCACAGGGCGCGACCCATGTCGCCGTCGATAGGCACGACCTTGTCGCGCAGAAATGCATCGAAGCGATCCCCGTGGACGCTCCGCAGCGGAGCGACGGACTCCGTCGGCGCGACGTCGCTCCAGAAGCGCTGCTCGGGGGAACCACCGTCCTTGGGCCGTACGACGAGATAAACGCGCCCGACGTTCGGATACCGGTGGAGCAGCATCGACCAGAAGATCTTGCCGAGGAAGCCGGTACCGCCGAACACCACGAGACGAGCACCATCGAGAACGCTGGAGACGTCGAGCGCACCGTGCTGCATCGTGGTGGCCTCAGAGGGTCACGTCCGCCATCACGATCGGCGGGACGTGCAGCATCGTGATCTCTGGCGTTCGCTTGCCCCCGCTCGCCATGGCAAGCGCCTCGGAGAAGTTTGCCGCCGTTTCCCAGCCGAGGAGATTCGGCACGTAGTCGTTGTCCGCGCCGACGACGATGACTCGCCCGAGGTGCTGCCGGCCCGCTTCGCCCCAGTACCACATGTAAAAAGGGTGCGCGGGGTGGTAGGCGTTCCCCCGGCGATACATCTCCACGTACGCGGGGTTTCTCGCGAACTTTTCCTCGAATCTTTTGTGCATCTCGACGGCGTCGCGCGTCTGCGGGAGGACGTCGTGCACGAAGTCGATGTACGGGGCGTGGTGCTCCTTGTCGAAGTCGTCCGTGCACGGATGAAAAACGATCATCGCGCCACCCCTCCGTACGAGTGGCACCCCCTTGTACATGTTGAAGAGATACCCTTGCGCCATCACTTGCACGAGCAATGGATTGAGCACGGCGTTCACGTTGTAAGGACTGATGTAGGGAATGCCCGAAACGAGGATGTCCGCCTGTCCCTCGACCGGCACGAGGTACTGCGCCGAGCAACGCTCCAGTGTCTGCCGATGCACCGCCTCGCATTCCCCCGCGAAGACGCCCGTTGTCCCGTAGGGGCTGGGGATGCGCTGAAATATCCCTTGTCGTGCGCGCGGTGGAAGCCTCGATAGCGTGAAGGCGAGGCCCTTGAAGGCGGTGCGCTCGGCTCCAGTCCAATCGTCCTCGTTCTTGTGAAGAAATTCGAGCGGCCGATCGAACATCCGGTTGTTGATCGTCGTCTCGATGTGAAAGATGTCGAAGGCTTTCTCGGCGAGCCGTCCCATGCGCTCGACGCTCGTCGCAAGCGCGCTCTTTCCGGGGTCCATGTACGACCAGCAGTCGCGCATGACTTTCGGGTTGTGATGGGCGCAAAGGCTCTTGTAACCGCAGAGACCGACAGCGACGGACTTGTGCCCGCCATCCATCGGCACGAGGTTCACGTTCACGTAGACGAGGAGGTCGGACTCGACCGCCTTGCGATTCAGTTCGACGACCTCGCCTTGGTCGGTCGTTCCAACGTACTTCATCCCGTTCGCGTCTTCAGCGTCGTGGTTGTAGAGGCGGTCGGGCCAGTACGCCTTGAAGATCCGATCGCCGACGACGTGGCGGACTTCGTCGCCGGTCATGCGCCGGTGCACGCTCGTGGCAATGATCATCTCCACGTCCTCGACCCCGTGGTCGGCAAGCAGCTCGAGGACGATGGTCAGCACCCGCTCGCGCACGTCGGGACGGCGCATCGGCGGAAGCGGCACCGAGATATCGTCCATCGCGATGACGACCTTCATTCCGGGACGAAGCTTCGCGTAGAGCGGCTCGCTATCGATCGGGTGGGAGAGTGCGTAGCGAATTGCCGCGTCGACGTCCTTCAGCGCCTCCATGGGCGGGCGGGGGTAGACGACGCGCGCGCCGGCGGGGAGATCGACTTCGATGAGCTGGTTGCCGCTGAAGACAGCCCGCGGCGCGCTCTTCTTGTCGAGAGTCACGACGAGGGGATGGCTTCCGCGTGCCCGGGCCGCATGCCGCACGATGTCCGATGACGAGCCGTGGCTCACGACAGGCGCTCCACCAGACGCGCGACGGCACCTCGTTTGCCGAGATGAAGCACGGGCCATGCGTACGTTCGCGCGAGATTGCCGAGACGGATATCTGGATTGACGACACATGGATGACCGACGACCGAGAGCATCGGCACATCCGAGTAGCTGTCGGAGTACGCGAAACACTCCGCGAGGTCGTGTCCGTGATCGCGAGCCCATTCGCGAATGAGTCGGGCCTTTTCGGGGCCGGCGACAATGGGGCGCAGGAGCTTGCCCGTCGCGTAGCCGTCCTTGATCTCCAGGCGATTGGCGATGAAATCCTTGGCGCCGAGATCCTTCGCCAGGCGCTCCATGAGAAAGTCGAGCGCGCCGGATACGAGCACCACGTCGTGCCCCTCGGCCCGGCATCGTTGCACGAGGTCGCGGGCGCCAGGATAGAGCGCGCGCCTCACTACCGTGTCGAACACTTCGTCGGCGAGAACGAGCAGGCGGTCGCGGGACATCCCCTCGTACACTGCAAAGAGGAGCTCATTGAAGCGGCGCCGGTCGACCCACTCGGCGAGCGCCATTGCAGGTCCGCCGGCGGCGGCGCGAGCGAGAGCCCTCAGGCTACGCAGGGGATTCAGCTGGTTCGCGAGATAGAAGATCGTCGGGTGGATGAGGTTCGTGCGGACGATCGTCCCGTCGACGTCGAAGAAACTGGCGGGCACAGCGGCTTTTCATCCACGCTGACGCGACTGTCAACCGTCGTGCGCGCGTACCCGTCGAGTTTCCGCTCAGGCGCGCGTCATCCATGACTGACACGCGTGTCAGTCTAGATCGCGTATCTTCGCCTCGCGCCATGCAGCCCGAGTCCATTCCCAGCCAGCCCGCGTCCATTGGAGAGGTGCCCGATGTCGACCTCCTCGCTGCCGGCGAGGGGTTGCTGACCCGTCTCGAGCGCGCACACATCCGCCTGGTGCGCGCGAGCCTGCGCCCAGGCCTCTTCGACGTTGTCATTCGAAAAATGCAGCGCTCGGTCGGTCAGGGGTGGATCCGCGCCGCCACCGCCCGCTTGCGTCACGTGCATGGTTTCGAGCGCCTGCCCCGGTGGGACACCACCAAAAGTATCGTGTGCGTTGCCAATCACCGGTCCCTCTTCGACCTCTATGTGACGACCGCGGAGCTCGTCGCGCGCGGGCTCCCCCAACGCATCCTCTTTCCGGTGCGATCGGCGTTCTTCTACGACCATCCGCTGGGCCCGCCGGTCAATGGCATCATGAGTTTCTTTGCGATGTACCCGCCTATTTTCCGCGACAGGAAGCGGGCGGCGCTCAACCTCGCGAGCCTCGATGAGGTCGCGTCGCTCTTGCGTCGCGGTGGGTTTTTCGTCGGGATGCATCCGGAAGGCGCACGCAAGAAGGACGACGATCCGTACACGCTCCTGCCCCCACGCAGCGGCGTCGGGCGAGTCATCCGAAAGGCGCGCGTGCCGGTCGTGCCCGTGTTCATCAATGGGTTGGGGAACGATCTCCTGGCTCAGGTCGTCGGAGGATTGACCGGGACAGGGCCACAGATTCACATCGTCTTCGGCGCGCCGATCGACTTCGGCGGCTTGCTGGACGAAGCAGAGGCCCCGCGCACGTATCGGCGCATCGCAGAGCGGTGCGTGCAGGAGATCGCCAGACTGGGCGAAGAGGAAAAGCAATTGCGTCGACAGTCGGCGTGACCTCGCCGCCCGGTACGCAAAACCGCTACGGGGTGTCCTGGTACTCGTAGAGCCGGTTGGCGGGGCACGTCCCCGCGGGTGCCCCGTCCGGAGCCGAGCACATCCACGGGGTCGTACTGAATCCTCGCTTGGTCGTCGCCGCGGCCTTCCAAGGGGTCGTCGTACTGATGTGTGCATCCAGCATCGAACTCCGCACGACCGCTTGGCCGTTTGGATACGATCCATTCGTGGCCGCGACGCAATTGGGCGACGAGAGATACGTGGGAACGTCGACACAACTGTGGTCCCAGGCGCGGCCGAGGCCGATGCCCATCACCGTGGTCGAATCGGCGGTGAAGTGGCCATTGATGACGAGAATGCCATAGGGGTTGCGCGCGTCCGTGTCCGGCGCGAGGACCTGGCCGGTCATCGTGCGGTCGCTGACGAACTGGATCGTGCAATGATCGATGACCGACGTCGCCGCGCCGAAGATGTAGTCCACGTCGCCCGCGATGTACGAGTCCTTGACGTACGTGCGGACCACCGTAGCTCCGTTCGGCGACTCCAGGTAGAGCGAGTCCTGGTGCCCTAGCACGCGAACGTTCTCGAGGATCACCTGGTCGGCTTGTGTCATCAGGGCGACCCCTTGCGAACCGGCGACTCCACTCACGGTGGCCGGGCTCACGTCGTTCGAGAACGTGATGTTCTTGGCCTGGAAACCCTTGCCGAATGCCGAAAATGTCGCGCTCCCGGCCGTTCCATACGTGACCGCGCTCGCATTCATGGTGCACGGGTTCGCGGGTGTGCCTGCCGTCTTCATCAAGCCGTTGTAGTTGCCGAAAACGATGGTGGTCTGCGTCGCGTCGGCGTTCGTGCTGTAGAGCGTGATCGGCGGCGCCGCTTGTGGCACGCAGACGACCTCTCGATACGTACCCGGCGATACGAGGATGTAAGCGCGATTCGTCCCGCCGGCGGCGACGGCGGCGTCGACCGCCGACTGAACCGTCGGGTACGTGCCGCCTGCCATGACCGTGTATGTGGCGGCGAACGCCGAAACATCGCCCAGGCCGGCCGTCGGGTTCCAGTTGTCGGTGGTCAACCCGCTCGGCAAGTCGCCGGCCTTTGCCAGGTACTCGAGAACGAGATACTCGCTCGCTTGACCGTCGGTGAGCATGGGCCGCGCCGCTGTGCCCGCGAGCCCGGTCAGCGGAGCTGGGCCGGCGAATCCGCCGTCCGAAGACGAAGCCGGGGCAGCATCGCTGGCGTCTGCGGTGCCCGTCGACGCCGCATCGCCGGCGTCCAGCGTGCCCATCGAGGCATCTGCTTTCGTCACCGACGAGTCCGACATCACTCCGCTGTCGACGAGCGGCGCATTGGTGCTCGAACAACCACTGGACAGAAGCAAGAGCGCGATCGACGAGTTCCTCAAAAAAGAGCGATTGGACACGAGACACCTCCAAATAAAAGAAGCAGCGCGGCTAAGGAATATGGACCCATCGGGCACTGCAATCGATGGGTGTGGTGACGGAGGCTCGGTGGTCGACGACCGCCACGTTCGCGCCAGATGGCATGAAATTCACGCTGCCGGGCCCGAGCGTGACGTTGGCGTTCTGCGCCTCGACGCCGGACGCCCCGACTCCGTCGACCGCGACGTTGTCCAGCGCGAAGATGGTCGTGTGGCCCGAATCGAAACCATCCAGCGTGACGAGCTGCATCACGGAGCTACTCGAGGCGTGCACATTCTTGAGCGTGATGTTCGTGTAAAGCGGAATCAATGATCCGGTGCTGGTCGAGTAATTGGGATTGAGCACGATTGGGTTGTCGACGTCGCGGATACAGACGTCGGTGTAAGTGACGTTGGTGACCGCCCCCCCGCGGCTCGAGTCCGACTTGATCCGAATACCATTGACGTCGACGGACGGGGATCCCGTTTGTCGCAAGCTGTTGTCGATCGTCAGATCGCAGACATCGATACCGGACACGCCACCGTTCGTCTCGCTTCCGATCGACATGCCGTGACCGCTACCGAAGTGATTGTGCGCGATGGTCAGGCTGCTGACTGCCGACGCGCCCTTGATCGCGATCTGGTCGTCGCCCGTGCTGATCTTGCTGTAGACGATGTAGCCGTTGCTGACCGCGCCCCCCGCTCCCGGGTCGATTCCGTCCGTGTTTCGGGCGTTGAACGGCGACAATACCGCGCCCTGGCTGTTGGTCGGCGTCGACGGCGTGAGGATCGTGATTCCCCACACGACGAATCCATTGGCGGCGATCCGGACGTGGAACTTCGGCGAGTTGTGCAACGTGATCCGGTACATCGTGAAGTTCGTGGCGCCCGTCGTCTGGACCAGCGCCGGATTGGGCGCGCTTGCGTTGCTTGCTCGAAGGGCGTCGGACACGTCCCACCACGACTGGGTTTGCCCGACCATCGGCTCGCCCCCCTGGCCGTCGATGACCCCATCACCAACGATGCCCGAACCTGCCCCCTTCGCCGTGACGAGCGCGGTGCACTTGCCTGCGTTCATTCCGCAGGTAGCACCATAAACGCTAGGATTGCGCGAAGCGTAGAGCGTTGCTCCCGCGTCGACCCAAAGCGTAACCCCGGTAGGCAACACCAAAGGGCCCGACACGAACGCATTGTTCGCCCCGCTTGCGGCGAGCTTTACCGACTGGCCGGCGGCGCATGCGGTCAGGGCCATCTGGATCCGTACCGTGTCGAGATTGCTTTCGTCGGGAGGGGTCATCCCGCTGGTCGCTGTCTTGCTCGCCATGAGCGTGACGCACGCGGTCGGAATCGTCGGTTCTTTGGGCAGGTTCGGGTCGGATGCGCAGGCGACGGGCGCGCCGCTGTCGCCGATGATGGGTCCAGGTCCCGTGCTGGTAGCCATCGCATTCGAGCCGCTGCAGCCGAGCGCTCCAGCCAGCAGCGACAGCAAGCCAGCCGGACGGAAAGAGTGCAGATGGCGCGTCATGAGATTCGAGGTTAGATGCGCCGTTCGGGCGAAACGATCTCGAAATCCTCACGTGCCGCTTCGTCCGGCATTGCGGGCCCTCGCCCTCGGCTGGCCATTTGGCGACGCTCTTTTAGAGTCCTCGCGTGCC
>JALYHX010000618.1 GCA_030776305.1 Myxococcota bacterium | reverse complement strand
GCATGCATCCATGGCTGCCCGCGGATCGGTCGCTCGTGCAACTCGCGGATCGAGCAGCTCGGCGAGCAGAACGCCGAGCGCCCAGAGATCGGCAGCGGGGCCCGCTTGGGCGCGCTCGCGGAGCTCTGGAGCGGCGTATCGCGACGTTCCACCCCGCGCCTCCTCGTCAATCCCTGTGGACAAGCCAAGGTCGATGAGCGTCGCGCCACGCTCGTCAGCGGCGTCCCGCTCGGGCGCCTTGGGCGCCCAAAGGATGTTCCCGGGCTTAACGTCGCCGTGGCGTACGCCCGCTTGATGCAATTCTTCGAGCGCGCGCCCGACTGCATGCGCGACGACCGCCGCAACCCGCTCACGCTGGCCTGGCCCATCGACCACGGCGAGTGGTGCAAGGGGAACTCCTTCGACCCACGCGGTGGCAATGAATCCCGGGCCCGCGTCCACCAGGGCCGGACCCCACCGGCGCCCGACGCGCGCGAGGAGCGTCGCTTCGCGGGCAATGGCCTCGGACGGGCCCCCCGGCCTCTTGGCGACTTTGAGCGCGACGATCTGTCCTCCGCCATGGCATGCACGCCAAACGATCGACGTCGCTCCTTCGGCGATCCGTTCGAAACGCTCCAGGCCCGGAAACCCAGACGAATCGTCCCCGGATGCCAACTCATCTGACACCATGGCGGACGCGTTCATTGCCGTTAACGCAAGCGCTTGAGGCATGCTTAGTCAACTCCGGTGACGCCTACCTATGGCCATGGGGCGCGGCGTCTGTCATCCTACGGAGGACGTGGTGTTTTTCGCTCTTGACCGATGACGAATGGGCGCTTTGACGCGAGTGCGGTCCCTTGCTCTCGCATCGACCGTCTCGCAGGATTAGACTCACGCTCGGGGTGGACCTTAGTGGAGGCTTGACATGACGAACGAGACAGCGCGGGGGACGGCCGCTGCGGGGTGCAGCAGCGGCATGTCCGGCCTATCTGCAACGTCGATGGCCAGCGCATCCCTCGGGCTGGACGTGGCGCCGGAATCGAACGGTCTTGCAGAAGCGCTGGATCCGAATCGCAGTCGCGATCGAGTCGGGCAAACGGCGTCTGTCCGCATTGCTTTGAAAAGGCGTCAGCTGCGTGGCATCGTCGTTGGGACTGTGGCGGGGTGCGGTCTTATCCTCATCGCAGCGGTGATTGCGCGCGTCAGTCACGCGAGCAACGAGCCGCCGGTCAAAATCCCCGTCGCGCTGGCGGTCGTCGACACGACGACGGCGGCGGATCCGGTCAAGCCTCCCACGCAGCCTGCGAACGTGCCTATACCCGTCCAAGCAGTCACTCCAACGCCCACCGATGTTCCGACAACCGGAACCGTGCGTCTCGAGCGTCCAGCAACTGCCGGTCGCGTGTGGATCGACGGCAAGAAGTTGACCTCCCCTTCCGCACTCGTCGAATGCGGCACTCACCAGGTCAAACTGGGTGCACGCGGTCGTGCGCGCTCCGTTCAAATTCCTTGCGGCGGGGAGATCGTTCTTTCGCGTTAGAACTTGATTCCATTCTCCGCCCGATGCTTCCACCACCGCCACCCGAGCCAAGCGCTCGGTACTGCGGCCACGACGGCGATGGGCAAGCCCACCGTCGCACCGAGCGCTACCGTCGCTGCCGTGGCCGCTCCGGCGACGAAGCCTTTGCGCCGAGACTCGTCCAACACTTCCCGTCGGGTCTTGCTCATGACAGCCAAAGGTGGGTCTCCCACCGGGCGCGCGCAACTCGCACGCAGCTTCGGGACACCTTCGCGCCGCGCTTCAAGCGCGGTGGACGATTTGCGGTCCTGCCCCGCGAAGGGTCCTCTGCCCCGACGATGGCGGGACTGTTGTGAGACGCACATGTTCGTCGGACGCGGGGTAATGTCCAGTCGCGTTTTGGGGGGACCGAAACGGAGGAAGCTTCCATGCACAAGGCTCGAGTACTCTTTGCATTGTCGTTTGGTGTCTTGCTGGCCGCAGCTTGCGGAGGGTCCAGTTCCAACGACAACGGCGATGCTGGCCGTACCGACGGTAGCTCCGGCGGTGGTTCTGGCGGAAGCTCGGGAGCCCCCAGCGGGAGCGGGAGCGGGGGCACATTCGATAGCGGCCGCGCGGCAGAAGGTGGCGGCGGCGCCTGCATGATTGGAGCTTGCGCGACCGGCCAAGTGTGCTGCCAGATGGGGTGCCAGCCGCAGGCAAGCTGCGGCATGGGCGGGAACCGGCAGATCTGCACGTCGAATACCGACTGCACGTCGCCGATGTACCCGCGCTGCCAAATCGCGCGCGGAATGGCCACCGGGACCTGCCGCGCCCCGCAGAATTGCAGCGTGGCCATGTGCACGGCGAACGGTCAGGTCTGTTGCGCGGGTATGCCCGTGTCGACTTGCATGGGAACGTGCCCCGCCGGCTCTCAGGTGTGCGCGATGAAGGCCGACTGCCCGATGGGCAATATGTGCTGTGTCACGCCCGGGATGGGGGCCCCACAGCCGACATGCAATGCGGCGTGCCCCACAGGGACGAATCCAACTTGCATGACGAACGCCGATTGCGGGGGGGCGGGCAACGCATGTTGTGGCGGCAACGGGGGAACGGGTGGCACATGCCAACCGCTGGCAGGCTGCGGCATGAACGGGGATCGACAGGTCTGCATGACGAACGCGGACTGCACGTCACCGATGTTCCCGCGGTGCCAGCTCGGGATGGGCGCTACCACCGGAACATGTCGCATGATGATGGCTGAAGCCGGTGCGCCCGAGGCCGGAGCCGGAACCGAGGGTGGGCTGTTGGACAGCGGACCGGTCGATTCGGCGCTTCCCGATGGCGCGGGGCTCTTGGATGCTTTGACCGGCGGCTGATCGCCAGCGGCGCGCGAGGCGACCGCGTATGCTCGGTCGCCATGTCGCGCCTTCGCGCCTCCGAGGTTCAATTCACGCGCCCGTCCCAGGTCGCGGAGGGCGCGATCGTATCGGTGTTTCGCGTTCCCCCCGAGGTGGCTGGACAGCGCCTCGACGTCTTCCTATGCAGTCAGCTTCATCGCACGAGCCGCACGCGGACGCAGTCCATCGTACGCGCCAGCGCGTACGACTCGACCGGGCGCAAGCTCCAAGTCAACGACCGCGTTCAGCCTGAGCAGCACGTCCTTCTTTGGCGGCCGCCCTGGGACGAGACGCCTGCCGCCGCGGATCTTCCGGTCCTCTACGAAGACGAGTACCTGCTCGCGATCGACAAGCCGGCTCTACTGCCCGTTCATCCGACGGCACGCTACCATCGCAACACCGTCATCAAGGTGCTCCAGGCGGCTCGGCCCGACTGCCCTCACCTGTCGCTCGGACATCGGCTCGATCGCGAGACGAGCGGCGTCATGATCGTGACCAAAACGCTCGCGTGCGATCGCGCGCTCAAGAAGCAGCTCGCAAGGCGACTAGACGTGGACAAGCGATACATCGCGATGACCTGGGGCATCCCTGACC
>JALYHX010000617.1 GCA_030776305.1 Myxococcota bacterium | reverse complement strand
CTGTCGATCTCCCGGGTGGGTCCGTGCGCCACCGGCTGGATCTGTAGTCGCGCACGTCACTCGCTCCCGTCGGCTCGTTGCATCGGTCCATGCACGCGAACCTCGACCTAATTCAGGAGGATATCCGTGGCCGTCCCCGCGTACGTCACCACCTTGTCCGCGGTGGGCATGAATGAGAAGCCAACGGGCTTCGTTGGGCTGACCAAGACGATTTGAAACGTACGCTGCGAGAGCATGCCCGCGAAGCTGCCGGACCGCGCGCCGATCGTCAGGGTCTTGGTGGCATCGGTCCAGCGCAGCGGGATGGAGGCAAACGCGCCGGTCTCGTAGTCGTTCGTCGTTCCCTGGTCCTCGTAAAGCGTGAAAGCTGCGTCAGCGCCGGAATAGACGTAGAGGGTGATGGGGTCCGCGGCCTTTTCGGATGTGTATTGCAAGTCGGGACCGACGGGCACGATGGATCCGGCGCGCACGTAGACGGGAATGGCGTCGAAGGGAGCGTTGGCGGTAACGGTTTGGGCTCCAGCCGATTGCGCGCCGGTCCAGAACTCGTACCAGCCCGCGGCCGGAGGCAAGTACACTGGGCGCGTCCGGGCCATGTACGTCGTCACCGGGCTGACGAGGAGCGCCGGGCCGAACATGAACTCGTCCCCCGTCGCGCGCGCGATGGCATCGTTGCGAAAGTCCATGACCAAGGGACGCAGAATCGTGGACGCTTGCTGCGTCACCATGCCGGCGAGCGAATAGACGTAAGGCAGGAGGCGGTAGCGCAGCCGGTCGAACTTGAGCATGGCCAAGTACGTGGCGCCGGTATCGCCGCCGAACTGCCACATCTCGCGCGCCGGTGCTTGGCCGTGCACGCGCATGATGGGCAGAAACGTCGCGTACTCGAACCAGCGCGCATTGAGCTCGTACCACTCGGCGAGGTTGGGAGCGGTCGGAGGCGCGGCGGCAAAGCGCGGGGGCACTGCGAACCCGCCGCTATCGAGCGTCCAGTACGGCATACCCGAGAGCGAGAAGCCGAGGCCCGCCGGGATCTGCTTCTTCATCGCCGTCCATGTGGACGAAATATCGCCCGACCACGTGGCCGCCGCGTAGCGCTGCTGACCAGCGAAGCCGTTGCGCGTCAGGATGAAGACACGCTGGTGGGGCGCCGCCGCGCGCTGTCCGTCGTAGACCGCCTGGCTGTTGACGAGCGAGTAGGCATTGAACATCCGCGCGCCCGACCCGAGCGCGGTCGGGTTCATGTGCGTCTGGAATGTATTGATCTGCGTCGCGGTGCTGTTGAACGGACCTTCGACGATGTCCGGCTCGGACGCATCCATCCACCACGCGTCCATGTTGAGCGAAAAGAGCGCCTGGTTGATCTGCGACCAGTAAAGCTGTCGCGCGCCGGGATTGAACGCGTCGTAAAATGTGAAGACGTAGCCGACGAAGTCCTTACGCATCTCGGTGACGTTGGGCTGATAGAGAAAACCCTTCGCGTTGAGCGCGTCGTAGTTGGTCGTCCCCGTATAGAACTTCGGCCACACCGAAATCATCAGCTGGGCGTGGTACGTATTGTGAATCGTTGCCAGCCAGGCCGCTGGATTGGGATAGCGCGCCGGGTCGAACTGGTGCGACCCCCACTGGTTGGGCAGCCAGTACTGCCAATCCTGAACGATGTTGTCGATCGGCGCGCCCCGATTGCGGTACCCCGTCAGAACGTCGAGCACCTCCTGGGCAGTCTTGTAATGCTCTTTGCACTGCCAAAAGCCGTACGCCCAGCGCGGCATCATCGGAGCCTCGCCGGTCAAGCGCCGGTAGCCAGCGACTACATGGTCGAGCTCCGGTCCGTATACGAACCAGTAGTCGACCCCGTCGCCGACCTGCGACCACAGCGACGTCGTCGGATTGGCCACCGGGGGCTTCCACAAGAGGCGCACGATGTTCACGCCGATGTCGCTCGCCCACGACAGTTTTAGCGTCACCGGTTGGCCCGCGGTGAGATGCACGCGCGCAATGTCCTCGTTGGGCAACCAACCCTGCCTCCAGTGATCGATGACCAGCTGGCCATTGACCGTCAGCTGAATGGCCCCCGATGAATACGTACGGAATGAGTAGTCGCCGGTGACCGTCGGCGTGATCGTGCCCGCGTAGTTCACCGTCCCCGTGCCAGGCGCGACGTCACCCGGTATGCCTCCGGTCGCATAAAGACCGGTGAGTCCCGGCAGCGGCACCGCGTCGCTCAAGTCCCCGAAGCGGGTCCACGATGTGTTGTCCCAGAAAATCCCGTAGCCCTTGCTCGACACCAAAAGCGGAATGAATACCTCGGTATTGTACTGATGCAGGTCGAGGTCAGTTCCCTTGATGTCGATCAGGCCATGCTGGTGTTGGCCCAGGCCGTAGAGAGATTCGTCGGCGTTCGGAACCCATTCCTGGCGCACGTTGCTGGTCGCCTCGCCCTGGACAGTCGCCGCGGTGATCGTTCGGCCGCCACCGGCCTTCTCCGCCAGGATCGTTTGCCCCGCGGCATCCACAAATGTCACCGTGCCCATGCCGCCGTTTGCCGTATCGACCTGAACGGTCAGCTTCGCCGTCGTGATCGTCGTCCGGCCCGCCGCCGTTGCGGTTTGGAACATGGCCCCCGCGCATTGCTTGGCGGCTGTCGCCAGCGTCGGTCGCGTGAAGAACCCCGCGTCTTTCGCGTACGCCACACGAACGACGTCGTCGGCGCACACCTGAATCTTCAACAGGCCGCCGGGCACCGCCAGGGTAAGGCCGTCCCCTTGGCTCCCGTTCGCATCGGCGCCCCCGCCGCTCCCTCCCGAGTCGATCGGGCTCGCGTCACCGACGGCCTCCGAGGCTTCGGCCCGCCCGGCGCTGTCCAAACCGCCAGCATCCGATGCGCCGGTGACCGATCCCCCATCGGGGCCGGGGCTCGCGATGCCGCTATCGCTTGCAG
>JALYHX010000616.1 GCA_030776305.1 Myxococcota bacterium | reverse complement strand
CCTCCCTTGTCTTGCCCAGCAACGAATTGGCGATCGCGCTCGCGTCTTCGCGCTCTTGATCGCGCCTGTCGTCGTTGCACTTCTGGCTGTCGTCGGATCGCGCCGAATCGCGCCGCCACGCCGCTTGGCGGGTCGGATCGGCTCCCCCTCGCCGTGGCTGCCCTCGTCATTGCGGGCGCATTCGCAAGACCAGACGCAGGATGGGACAACGGAACGACTCCGGACGTCTTGTGGCTCTCCGCCGTCGGGGCTTTGGCAAGATCGACGCTGACCCACGAGGATGTCATGGTCGAGCTTCGCGCATTGCCCGCGGCGCGCTCTCCTGACACGCTTCCCTCGCTTGTTCGCCGGCCCGCTCGCGCACGTAACGTCCTTGTGATCCTCGACGAGTCGGTGCGTGCGAGCGAAGTGTGCAGCGTCCCGGCGACGGACTGTGCCAAGACACCCTTTACGAATTCGCTTCTGCCAAGCCGCTTCGGCTTCACGCAGATGCGCGCGCTCGATTCAACGACGGCGCTATCGCTGTCCACGATGCTGAGTGGATTGCCCCCCACGGAGCCTCGCACGCGCCTGCTCTCGGCGCCGCTGCTGCCCGAATACGCGCGGGCCGCGGGCGTGGAGAGCGCATTCTGGACGTCACAGAACCTGCTTTATGCCAACGCCGGGCGCTTCATCGATGGTCTGCCGCTGAGTGCGTTCACGAGCGGCACCGCCCTGGAACCGTATGCCAGCTACTTGACCGGAGCCGACGACGCAGCCGTGCTGCAACGTGCACTCATTGAGCTGCCGCTGCTGAATGAGCCATGGATTGCCGTCTTGCAGCTGTCGAACACGCACTTCCCATACGTCGTGGACGAGCATGACTTGCCGTTCTCGACGCGCGCCAATTGGCGGACCATGGACGACTTCGAACGCAGCCGGGTCAGGTACTACGACGCCATCTATCGGCAAGACAAGCTCCTCGCGCGCTTTCTGGCCAACCTTCGCAGCCGGCCCGAAGGTGAGAGCGTCGTTGTCGTGTTTCTGTCCGACCACGGCGAGCAGCTCGGCGAGCACGGCGATATCGGTCATACCTGGACGGTTTATGATGTCGAGATTCACGTTCCGATGTGGATCGACGCTCCGACCGGGACACTCACCGAAGACGAGGCCGCACATCTGCGCGCGCTGCGCGACGTACCCCTCACCATGCTCGAAGTGGCGCCGACTTTGCTGGATTTGCTCGGCCTGTGGGACGAGCCTGCGATTTCCTTTTGGCGCGCTCGCATGCGCGGTGAGAGCATGTTGCGCGGATCCCCTCCCGCGAACCGCGCGGTAGTGATGACGAATTGCTCGGAGATTTTTTCCTGCCCGAAGAAAAATTGGGGAGCCATGCGAGGTATGCGCAAATTGCTCGCGACGGAGGGCGCACCGGGGGGATGGCGCTGCTTCGACCTGGATAAGGATCCCGATGAAAAAAGGGATCTTGGTGTGGATTCCTGTGGTGACCTGCGCGAGATCGCCGAAGGCCAGGGCCGCGGTACACCGTTCTGAAGCTCGCTGCCCAGGATGTCCTTGCAAAGGCAACGCCCTGGGGGCTGAGAAAACGATTTCTTATCGAGCCAGCGCCGACTCCGGATATTGCAGTCTGAGCTGAACGTCGATTCCGTTCGCTTCGTCGCTTTGGCCGAGCGCGCGCAGTGCTTGCTCCTCCACGGCCAACTCCTCGGGGACGAGCTGATGCGACGAGAGAGAGCGCGCCTCGCGAATGGCGCGAAGCGCCGACCGTGGGTCTCGTTGTCCGAGCGCGTTACGCGCCTGGGCCACGAGCGAGGCCTCGCGTGCAAGCGCGCCCTCATGTACCCGAGGCTTTGCCACTCGAGCGGGGGGCCCCATCCGGCCTGAAGTTGGAGCCACGGTCGGCGTCGAGAAAGCACCTGCGATCGAAGGCGGGATGGATTCGCGAGTCGGTGTCGTGGTGGTGGCCCACACCACGGCGGGCGCGGTCACCGCAGCTTGTGGAAGGGGCGGAGTCGCAGCACCAATCTTCAGCAATGCTGCAGCGAGGCCCACGGCCAACGTCCCACCGAACAGCCCGGTCATCGCCAGCAGCTTGCCGGTGCTTGCCCCTCCACCCAAGACGACGGTCGTCGTCCCACCAGACGCCGCTCCAGCCGCGCCGCCGACGGTTCCAGAGACTCCTGCCCACATCTTCGCGCGCGCCGCGGCGCTGGGCATGTCCGCCTTTGCCGCGGCCAGCAACTGCTTGGTGGTCATCGACACGCGCAGATCGCTCATGGCCCGGTTCCCGGGCGCGCGAGCGCCGCCTCGAGCTCGGCGCGCGCAACGCGCAGCCGCGAGTACACAGTGTTGAGCGGGATGCCGAGCACCTGGGCGATTTCTGGCGCTGTCATTTCTTCAATCTCGTGAAGCACGAGCACGGCGCGCCGCCCGACGTCGATCGTCTCGAGCGCCGTGTCGAGTTGCGACAATGCCTCTCGCCGCGCTACCGTCTCCGTTTGCGTCGGAGCGACGCTTGCACGCGAGGTTGCGTCGCCGCCATCGGGGTCCTCCGGGTGGCGCCGGCGATGGCGACGCGCATCGCTGGCGACGCGCAGCAAGATTTGGAACAGCCACGCGCGGGGTCCGTGTCCGCGGTCCTCGAACTCGTCGAAGCGACGGTGCGCCACGACGAACACCTCTTGAGAGCGATCCTCGGCGTCCGCGAGTTGGACGCCGAGCCTCCGCAGGTTACGCCAAACGAAGTCGACGTGTGCGTCGTAGAGGGCGCGAAAGCTTCGCGCACGCGCTTCCGTGCGCACCGGGAGCGCGATCGGGTCCAGCGTTGCACACGCCACCGCCGCTGCTGGTGCGAGTGTGTGCGCAACCGCGGTCTCCGTGCTCACGACAGGGCAATGGCCGGGTGGAGCGGCGTCCGTCATCGGAGCCTCCACGACAGGGCGAGCTCACCTCGGCCCACGAAAAAGTCCAGCGGGCCCGTCTGAACGGCGTTGACTCCAACCAATCCGCGCAGGACGACCGAAAGGAACCCGCCCAACTCACCTCGCAAGTCCACGCTTGGGCCAACCGCGACGTAAGGATGCAGCGTCTGCCCGGAGATATCCAGGACGCCGGCATCCACTCCACCACACATGTCGAGCTGGATGCCATGGTAACTGGTGTAAAGCCCGGCGACGCGCAGGCAGCCGTCCAATCGTGTCGCGGCCAACATCACGTTCGTCTGCGACGACTGCAGCAATCCGCCTTCGCCGAGGACGAGAGCCGGCCGTAGAAAGACACCCTTCCCCGTCTCGATGACGAAAAACGGCGTCACCCCGCCGAGTAGCCCCCCGGTGCCCGTCATCATGAACGCTCCGAGGCCCAGCTCCACGATATTGTCTTCGCGTCGAGGGAGTTTTTCCTCGGTCCCGGAGGTGGGTAACCCAGCATCCGCGGGCTGCGGGGCTGCCGCGGCGACCACGGCGGTTCGCTTTGCGTCGGACGAAATCGCGCTGTCGGGCGGCGCTCCTTGCACGCGTTCGATTTTCGCGGGAGTCGCCTCCTCGTTGCTGGCGCTGCGTGGGCGTCGGATTTCGCCGTCCAGCACGAGAGACGCCCAAACTCCGATCGCGCGCGCCAGACCACTGCAATCGGTGGATTTTGCGGCGAATGCCCGGTGGCCGATCTCCGCGCCGTCGTCATCGACAATCTCGCCCGCGGCACGCAGCTCGCCGGTCGTTGTCCCGTACATACGCATGCGGACGACCCACGCCCGACCGGGGGCGCGCGCCCGCGCGAGCAGTTGACGGAGCACTTCCTCGGCGCGGTCGACGTCAGCGCACTTGGCGGAGCTTTCGAACTCGATGCGCGGTGGCTCGGCGGCGTCCACGAATCCCCTTCGACGACATGGCCGGGACAGACTGAAATCATCATTGCCACCACGTGAAAGTGCCGGTGGCATAGCGAAAGTGGGAATTCCGCGAAAAACGCCATTCCCGGACCCTCGTCCGAGGGCGCGAGCAAGAGAAAAGTCAGCGAAAGGCCATTCGCCCTTGCGTTACCTATATGTAACGCGAATCCCAAGGTAGATCCGCTCGGAAGCAACCGCTGCGTTTCGTGCGACGCACGTGAGACGGCCCTACCATGACTTGCGTGGGCAAATCGGGGACGGAACACAAGCGCGGGAGGCCCGCTGTCTTTCGGCCGGATCCCCTAGCGCGCGCCTCGGACGAATACACAAGTGACCATTCGATGCGACTGAGGATCAGCTCGAATTAAGCGAAGGATTCGCGCGACCGCTAGCTTCAACGGGCTGCTCGGCCAAAAGACCGCAAAAAGGCCTTGGCGCTCGAGATCCTTAAGGATGCCGCGTGCCCAGGTCGCCAAGCCCCCTGCTGGCTGCGCGTAGCAAGAGCGGCCATCGCGCTCTTGGCGCTCCTGTCTATACTGCGACGCAATGCGCTTTCTCGAACGACTCGCAAAATTGGGCGTCCTCATCGGCGGGTTCGTCGTCGCCGTCCTGCTCGCCTTTCTGCTCCGTCTACAAGGCGGGGGTCTCTGGCAGGGCCTTGCACCGGCGATCGCCGCGGGCACTTCGACGGTCGACCACAAGCCGGCCCCCTACGACCTCACGCAGCTCAAGGTCGTCAACGAGGTCCTGAAAACCATTCGCGATCGCTATGTGGACCCGCGGCGCGTCAAATCGAAGGACATGCTGCTCTCCGCGCTCGACTACGTGCAGAAAGACGTCGCACAGGTGATCGTCGTGCGCGACGAAAATGGCCCGTCCCGGGTGCGGGTGCGGGTGGACACTCAAGAGAAGGAGTTCAAGGTCGACGATGTCGTCGGTCCTTGGGACGTCAGCTCCCACCTGCGCGACGTCTTCGCATTCCTTCAGGACGGCCTGCGGGCAAGCGATGTCGACCTGCGCGACGTCGAGTATGCCGCGTGCAACGGGATGCTGCACACGCTGGATCCCCATTCCGTCTTGCTGTCGCCCGACGCTTACAAAGAGATGAACCTCTCGACCCAGGGTCAGTTCGGCGGCCTCGGAATCGTCATCTCGATCCGCGATCAACAGCTCACGGTCATGAATCCGATGCCAAATACGCCTGCGGGCCGCGCGGGGGTGAAAAAGTACGATCGGATCATGAAGATCAACAACGAGTCGACCCTCAACATGGGCCTCAACGAGGCCGTCAACCACCTGCGCGGTCCCCCGGGGACGAAGGTGACGGTCTGGATTCATCGCGACGGGTCCGAAGGGTGGGCAGGGACCAAGCCATTCGAGCTGACACGGGAGGTCATCCATGTCGCCTCCGTCGAACACAAGCTGATGGATGGCGGAATCGGGTACGTGCGAATCAAGCAGTTCCAAGCGAACACGACGACAGACCTGCAGGCCGCGCTCGGCGAAATGAAGAAAAACGGGGAGCTCAAGGGGCTCGTGCTCGATCTTCGCGGCAACCCCGGTGGCCTTCTCGATCAGGCGGCAAAGGTCGTCGACACGTTCGTCCCCGACGGTCCAATCGTGGCGACGGTCGGCAATCCGAGCGAGGGGCGCGAGGAGAAGTCGGCCCACGGCGACGGGACGGAGCCGAACTACCCGCTGGCCGTTCTCGTGAACGGTTCGAGCGCGAGCGCCAGCGAGATCGTGACGGGATCGCTCAAGAACCATGACCGCGCGGTCGTCATCGGCGAGACGACCTTCGGCAAGGGCAGCGTCCAATTGGTCTTCACGGATCTACCCGACAAGGCTGCGCTCAAGCTCACGATCGCGCAATATCTGACCGAGCCCGGGGACGTGTCGATCCAGGGGGTCGGGGTCACGCCCGACATCGAGCTCGATCCGATGACTGTCGACTCGCTCGAGATGGACCTCACGGCGGACACGGGAGGAGTCAAGGAGCGAGACTTGTCGCGCGCGCTCTCGAACGTCCGCGCGAAGGACGGAGGGCGGCCGCTCGAAGTCGTCAAATACGATCTACCGATCAAGTCTCGTCTCGAGATGCGCGAACGCGGCGGCGATCTCGACGACAATTTCGAGCTCGATTTTCCCATCCAGTTCGCGCGCGGCTTCATCGCCCATGTTCAACCGGGCAAGCGCACCGATCAGGTCAGGCAGGCGAAGCCGTTCATCGGCGATACACGCAGGTCGGAGCTCGACAAAGTAGCCGAAGAGCTCAAAGGAATCGGAGTCGATTGGAACGACGCACCGGCAGACGTCCCGACCGCGCAGGCGCCGACGTCGCCAGCGGGTGTGGAGGTGCGCGTCGAGTCTGACCGGGCGAACAACGAAGTCACCGCCGGCGAGCCGATGAACCTCAAGTTGACGGTGACGAACAAAGGATCCCAAACGTTGTACCGCCTTTTCGCGGTGACCAAGAGCGAGGATCCGATGTTCGACAACAAGGAACTCATCATCGGCAAACTCGAACCCGGCAAATCGCGAACGGCCACGGCTCCAGCGGGTTGGTGTGACGTCAAGGGCCACAAGGTCGGCTCGACGACGCAGCTACCCAAAGATACGCCGCGAGTGTGCCTGGTTCCGAAGGAGGCGTTGATGCGCGCCGACGGAGTAAAGTTCCACTTCGAGGAGGCACGTGGC
The DNA here is from genome assembly GCA_030776305.1 of Myxococcota bacterium. Lineage (GTDB taxonomy): Bacteria > Myxococcota_A > Polyangia > Polyangiales > Polyangiaceae > Palsa-1150. The sequence continues at coordinate 3,079 of JALYHX010000616.1, read as the reverse complement.
CACGCGCCGAGCGACGCAGAGCTGAGGACGACGATCAAGTCGCTCGATCGCCCCGTGTTCGCTTACTCCTACGAGATCATCGACAATCGCCGGGGAAATGGCGATGGCCGTGTCCAGAAGGGCGAGGATCTCACGATGTATCTGACGGTGAAGAACATCGGCAAAGGGCGTTCGTTCGATACCATGGCCAACTTGCGCAACCTGTCCGGCGAGGGAGTCCTCCTTCACGACGGGCGGTTCGATCTCTCGAACATGATGCCCGGGGACACGAAGCGAGTGGCATTCACGTTCGACATCGAGCCCCAGCTGCAGGACCCGGAGGCGAAGGTCGAGCTGTCCATCCGCGACGACGATCTCCGTGAGGGCGTCGACGAGAAGGTGCGCCTCGCGATCGTCGAGCCGATGACGATCGCTGCGACCGGGGGTGTCGAACGCGCGAAGACCGCTGGTGCCGATCTGGTCAACGAGCCGGACGTAGCGGGGAGGGTCTTCGCGCGACTGCCCGGAGGCGCGGCGGCGACGGTTCTCGGGGCGGCAGGCGGCTACTTGAAACTGGCGTTGGGCGAGGGGCGTTTCGCGTTTGCACGCGCGGCCGATCTCGAGCATGGCGGCATCGCTGGGGCGCAGGTTGCTCTGGAGGACACCATGGCACACGCACCGCCCGCGGTGGAGATTCCGCAGCCTCAGTTGGCTACGCGTGACGCGCACACCGCGGTGCATGGGACCGCGAGCGATGGGCTGCGTCTGCTCGATACGTACATCTTCGTCGGATCGCGCAAAGTGTTTTATCGCTCGAATCGCAACGGCGCGGATCCGAAGCACATGACGTTCGACGCCGACTTGCCACTCCGGCCCGGAGTCAACGTCGTGACCGTCGTCGCCCGTGAAAATCCAGAGACGCAGACGCGTCGTACGTTCGTCCTGCGTCGCGACGGGGCGAACGGCGAGCTCTTGCAGACGCCGAAGACCGAAGAAGAGCTCAGCGAGACAGCGGCCAGCGACCAAGAATGACCGTCCGTTTGCACGTCAACGTCGACCACGTTGCGACGCTTCGCAACGCGCGCGGGACGCCGTATCCGGATCCCGTCCGCGCGGCGGAAGAATGTCTCGCCGCGGGCGCGCACGGGATCACGGCGCATTTGCGTGAAGATCGGCGACACATCACCGACGAAGACGTGAGGGGGTTACGGGGCCTGTTGATGCGGGCGGGACGAACATTCAACCTCGAGATGGCGGCGACCGAAGAGCTCATTTCAATCGCGGTTCGGGTGCGGCCCGATGTCTGCACGCTCGTCCCGGAGCGGCGCGAAGAGCGCACCACCGAGGGAGGACTCGATGTGATTGGGGGAGGCGAGGGTCTTGCGCGACGCGTCCGTATGCTGCTGGATTCCGGCATCCGGGTGAGCCTGTTCGTCGCGGCGGACGCGGGACAAATCGACCGCGCGCGCGCGCTCGGTGCCGACCAGATCGAGCTACACACCGGAGAATACGCCCACGCCAAAGCGGGAGAGCTGGCGCGGTTGTCCGAAGGGGCACGGCACGCGCAATCGCTTCGCCTGGAGGTCGCGGCCGGGCACGGCCTGACGCAGGAGAACGTGCCTGCCTTGCTCGCGATCCCAACGATCGTCGAGCTGAACATCGGCCATGCGCTGGTCTCGGATGCGGTGTTTCTGGGGATGCGCGCTGCCGTCCGCGCCTACGGCGCAGCGATCGCGCGTGGCGTCGCGGCCAGGGTGACCGATTCCGGGTAGACTCGCCGACGTGACGCCCGTTCTCTCGCGCGATCAGATGCGCGCATTCGACGTGCACGCAATCGACCGATGCCACGTCCCCAGCGTCGTGCTCATGGAGAACGCCGGCCGTGGAGCGGCAGACGTTCTCGTGCGCGAGCTGCTCGGCGGCAGACCGGCGGGCTCACGCGTCGCCGTGGTATGCGGCGTCGGAAACAACGGCGGTGACGGTCTGGTCGTCGCCCGGCACTTGCTCGTGCGTGGCGCCGCGCCCATGGTGTTCTTGGTGGGTGACGGGCAGCGTGTCTCGCCGGATGCGCGCGCCAACCTCGATGCGTGGCGGGGCCTCGGTGGTCAGGTGCAGATGCTGGCGCCTGGGACGTCGCTGACCGCGCTCGGCGAGGCGATGGCCGGCGCCGATGCGGTCGTTGACGCGCTCTTCGGCACTGGGCTCGACCGACCGATCGACGGCTGCCTCGCCGGCATCGTGCACGCGATGAACGCCTCGCGCGCGCCGCGTTTCTCCGTGGATCTCCCCTCGGGGCTCGACGCGGACACGGGGGCCACGCTCGGCACCGCTGTCGAAGCACAGCTGACGGTTACGTTCGCTCACCACAAGCTCGGTTTACTCACGCCCAACGGCGCGCAACTCGCGGGCCGTGTTCATGTCGTCGATATCGGCGTTCCAGGGTCTCTCGTCGCTCACGTCGGGGAATCCGCCCGCCTGCTTGATGCGTCCGATCTCGTGCGCTGGGTGACCCCACGTGCGTTGGGTGCGCACAAGACGTCGGCGGGCCATGTCGTCGTCATCGCCGGTGCCGTGGGCAAGACGGGTGCACCGCAGCTTGCCGCGCGAGGAGCCATGCGCGCGGGTGCGGGGCTGGCGACGATCGCGACCTGGCCCGACGCCGCGAACGCGATCGGTTCGCAGGTTCTCGAAGCGATGACGGCGCGCATCGATCCGTCGAGGGTTGGCGAGAGCCTCGACGCGATCCTGGCTGGGAAACATGCCGTTGCGGTGGGCCCCGGCCTCGGTGTGGGCAGCGACGCGCGGACGTTGGTGGAACACCTGCTCGGGTCATGGCGTGGGCCGATCGTCATCGACGCCGATGCCCTGACGATTTTCGCAGGCCGCCCGGACGCACTGTCGGTTGCGACGAGAGCGATCTTGACCCCGCATCCCGGCGAGCTGGCGCGGCTACTCGACAAAACCTCCAGCGAGGTCGAGGCGGACCGCTTCCGCGCCGCCCGGGACGCTGTCGCGGTCACCAAGGCGGTCGTCGTGCTCAAAGGTGCTCATACGATCATCGCGTCACCGGATTCCCGCGTGGCCGTGACGCCCATCGCGT
>JALYHX010000615.1 GCA_030776305.1 Myxococcota bacterium | reverse complement strand
TCGTTGTACGGCCATTTGTCGTCGCGAAAGACGATGACGTGCTGGTTGGGACCGCCGTAGTGGTTGTATCCGACCTGTCGGCAATTGACTGGTCCGTGGTTGTTCCCGACGATGCTGACTCCTCCGGTGCCGCCGTCATTCAGCGGGCACGTGACTCCTGTCCATCGCGCAAACGCGGCGTCGACGATCGCCGCGGCGGTGGTGTAGTCGACCCACCGGCTTGCTTCCTTCTGGACGTCGTAGCTCACGCACGCGTTGGCCCACCAGATGGGTACGACCCTGGTTCCGGGGGGCGTCGATGAGGGGCAGCCCGATGCGAAATCGGGCGGATAACAACCATCGACAGGATTCCACGCCGGGGGGAGCTTGCACGAGACCGTGCGACAGAACGCACTTGCGCTGGACGCCGAGCCGACGCATGCCGTCGCCAACAACGCGCTGGCGACGACACTACGGATGCGCATGCATGGGTTCCCAGTCGGCGACGATTGCGACGGCCACTTCGTCGACCGTGCGGCCGTGCAACACGTCGGCGGCCAGGCGGAGCCGGGGGGACGACGCGATCAGTTGGGGCGGGACGAGCGCGCCCACGGCGTGACTGCGGACGACACGCGGAGGGCTGTTGGCGCTGCTGGCCAGGACAGGGAACTGGCCCTGCCCACGGGCGGTCACTTCGAGCGTCCCAATCGGAGCCGCGCGGACGAAAAGGAGCGATGTCTCCCCGGGGGTGAGCACGGCTTCGCCCTCGACGATCTGTCCGATCTTGCCGACCACTCCGCCCATCGTGCGTACCCACGCATCGCTCCCAGCAGGCAGGTCTCCGGCGACGGTCCGGTCGACTCGAACGCGCGTGTACGTGTAGATGCGGCCGTTCTCCCAAACTGCGTTTGCCTCGATCGGTGTCACCACCGCGGACGCCGTCGATTGCCGAATGAGCCCGTCCCACGTGATCGCAATGGAGACCGAGGCCTGCGCATTGCCCGCGAGCGCGGCGGCAGCGAGGCACACCGCCGCCAAGAGGAGGGTCACTGCGCGCGTCAACGTGCGCAAGACGGGGCGCCCGTGCATGGGTCAAACGATAGCATGCGAGGTCGACAGTGCTGGCCGCATGAAGCTACCACTGCTTTACCACCGCACGAGCGCACATCCCCAGTGAACTCCGGCGCCGAGCGCGAGCAGCATGCATAGATCGCCAGGCTTCAGCCGGTCCGCGCGCGTCTGCTCATCGATGAGGATCGGAAGCGTTCCCGCGCTCGTATTGCCGAAGCGGTCGATATTCGAGGGTAGCTTGGCGAGCGGAACGCCGAGCTGCTGGCGCACGTAGTCGTTAATGCGCGCGTTGGCCTGGTGCGCAAGAAACCAATCGATGCCATCGATCGACGTTTCCGTCTGAGCGCAGAGCGCGCGAGCCGTCTCCGGCAGCTTCGTGACCGCAAACTTGAAGAGCTCCCGGCCGTCCATCGTCGGGATGTACGTCTGGTCATCGTAGTCGCTGTGCTTCCAATAGGGGCGGGTCCGAAACCCCCCCCCTTCGACGTAGAGGAGCTTCGCGGCGCCGCCGTTGGTGTGGAGCTTCATTCCGCGCAACCCCGCGTCCCGGGCGGTGGCCCGGAACACGAGGGCTCCCGCTCCGTCGCCGAAGAGGACGGCGAGCGCGCGGTGCTTGCCGGCGCGCTTCTTCTGCTCCGGCGTCGCCTCGGCACCGCTCGCGGGATCGAGGGCTGCCCAGTTCTCCCAGGGCATGAAGCCGGCGTGAGCCTCCGCTCCCACGAAGAGGATCGTGCGCGCGGCGCCCGTCTTGACCAGGCCGTCGATGATTTGCAGCCCGAAGAGCATAGCGGCGCATTGCTGCCGAATGTCCAGTGCGGGGACGCCCTGGAGCCCGAGCTTGTGCGCCAGGAGCGCGCCCGAACCGGGGAACACATAGTCCGGAGTCATCGTCGCGAAGACGATGTAGTCGATGTCCGTGGGCGCAACGCGCGCGGCTTCGATGGCGCGCTTGCTTGCCTCGAGTGCGAGGTCGCTCGCTCCAACGCCCTCGGGCGCATAGTGCCTCTGTCGTATGCCGGACCGTTTGAAGATCCATTCGTCGCTCGTATCCATCACGCGCGACAAGTCGGCGTTCGTCACCGGTCTGCCCGGCACGTAGTGACCCGTGCCGATGATCTCGAATCCAAGCATGCGTTCCTTCAATCGTCGACGGCTCGACTCCAAGGATACGCGAGGGGCGTCCACACAGGCTGCAATCCGAGCCGCTCACGTTTCGCCCGTTCCCAATTCGCGATGTGCTGGCCAAGGAGCGAGCCGGCAACGGCCAGGGTGACCCCGGCCACGACATCAATCAGGTAGTGCCACCGTAGGAACATCGTCGCGATGATGATCTGAGTAGCGAGGAACGCAATGGCTGGCCACCAGAGCTTGAAGGGGAGGAGCCGTCGGTGGCGAAAGCTGAAGATCGCAAAATAGGTCGGCACGGCCGTGTGGAGACTGGGAAAGATGTCCTTCTGCGCTCCCCCTGCCTCGACGGCTTCGCGCACGAGGCGCCAGAAGGTTGCGCCCTGCAGTTGATGGTGAAAGGCGTCCTTCAAATACCAGTAGGGTCCAAAACCCGGCACGATCATGTAAGCGACGTGCGCGACACAAAAAATGAGTAGAAGTCCAGTTCCGAAGCGGCCCAGGAGATGCGTGTCCCGCTGCCAATACACCATCGGAAGGATGTGCACCGAAAGGATGAGAAAATAGAGAAAATAGAAGAAAGCGAACCATTCGGTGGTTGCAGGAGCGACGTAGCGGTCGAACACGATGCTCGGCTCGAAGCCGAAGACGTGGAGATCGAAAGCATAGATGCGAGCATCGTCTGTCCACGGGCTGACCGCAGGGAGGATCTCGCGCAGCTGAAAGAATGAGCTGAGCATCGCCCCAATGACCGCCGTGCGGTAAATGAGCGAGCTCGCCACGCCCCCCCAGCGAAGGACTTGGCCGCGGACGAGGGCGATGATGAACAGAAAGACGCCGAGATCGGCCGAGACCCGGATGAGGCATGCGTCACGGTTGGGTCCTTTCCCGAGGACGAGGGCCCCGAGCAAGACCACCAAGTAACCGACGGTGAGCCAGTCTTGCGAGGCGAAGTTTTTCACCCATGATCCTGGCGACGCCTTCGTGGTGAACGTACCGACGGCAAGAGCATGCGAGAGCGCGGCTCCCCGCGCGCCGACATGGGTGCTGGCGCGCGGTGGTCGCGTTGTACTCCTGTCGGCGGTCGTATGCGACCGCGCTCCGTCCGTGATGGACATGCGCTGCCTTGCGTTTCCCTCGTCTCACGTAACCACGAGTCATGCCATCCGACAACCGCGGCGAATGCGAAACGCGCTACGCAGCACGGTGGGTGCCACGCTTCGTGCGATCATCACGCGCGGAGGATCGCCCGCGCGGTGCCTTGTCGTTTCGGAGCCCCGCCCCGTTTCGCGTGAGTCCGAGAACGACGAGGGGCTGGTCCGATCGGCGCATCGTCACGACGTCTCCAATGGCGACCTCGTGCACGATGCGGTCCCCATCCAGGAATACGCGGGCCTCGCGCATCTGGCTCTTGACGATGAGCGCCTCGTTTTCATGGACGAGGCCGAGGCTCATACGGAAGTCGTCGACGCGCGATCGGTATGGCTCACGCACGACATATTGCAGTTTTGCGGAAGATAGCGGCAGCAAGCGGCCTCCAGCGCTTCGTTGCGCCGCGGTCGATCCGGCGGCCGGGCCTACCCAAAGACCGCTCGACTTTTGTTCCTCTTCAGCGATGACTCGACCGCGCGGTCCGACGCGGCGGAGGATGTAGCGCGACGTCGCCGCTGGCGAGGCGTGGCAGAACAGGGCTTCGTTCAGCACGCGCTCGTGGACGAGGCGTCCATTGTGCTCGACGCTCATCCGTGTGAGCTCCGCGCCGCGAAGCCTGCCGTCGAGCGCTGCGGCCAACGTCTCTTGGACGGTGCCCTTCTTGGCTGCACAGAAAAATCCCACCGAGTGGTTGGGGGCGCTGTTCACGCCGAGGAGCGGAATGCCCGGGCCGACGCCATGCGATGTCGCGAGCAGAGTGCCATCTCCACCGACGGTAACGACCAGGTCGCACTGCCCTTCGACACTGAACCCGGCGGCGCGGTCGTGCCAGCTCGCCACGACCTGCAAGTCGGCCAGTGTCCGCCGCAGCTCGTCGACGGTCTGCGTGTGCTCGCGATGGGCGGGACGCATGCGGCGCACCGTCTCGTCCTTTGCGTCGAGCAATGCATTGACGCGCGCGTCCTTCTCTTCTTCCACCCATCTGCGCCACGACGTTCGCTTCAGTACGACGCAGACGTGCCGAGAGCTCACGGTAGCTCCTCCAGCAGGCGTCGGAGCCCGAGCTCGGTCTTCGCGTCGCGAATCGCGCCGAGTCGGCAGTGCTCGATGGCTTCGACAACGGGGAGCGCCAAGATGGCCGCCGCCCGTTCGAGAGCAGAGCCGTCCTCCGTCGGCGTGGGGTGTGCTCGACCATCGACCTCGACGGCGTAGAAGATGTGACGCTCGCCGATCATACCAGGGGAGGGAAATGTCCATCCGCCGAGGGGCAGCATGTCGGTCGGACTCGCGGCGAAGCCGAGCTCTTCGCCGAGTTCGCGCACAGCGGTGGCCACGGGATTTTCTCCAGGTTCGACGAGACCGGCGGGCAATTCCCAGAGAGCGCCGTCATGGGTGGGCGCCACGGGTCGCAGCGCACACGGAGGTCGCACGGCCGAGCGCAAGAACACGTGACGCACCCCGGCCTCGACGAAGTGCGCCGCCAGAACCACAGCGTCGAGCGCGGTTCGCGCGGCGACGTCGTAGGCGAACGGGCTGCTTTCGGTGCCATCGGGATATCGAGCGACCAGGTCGAGGCGGCGGACGTTGAGGAATCCGCCGGTCGCGCGCGACTCCGCCGTGCGGTCGCGAGCAACGGCGATGCGAATGGCGGGCGGGGTTGGGAGCGACGGCACCAGTGGGATTTCACGCGCAGCGGCAAAAGCGACAGCTTATTCGAAGGGGATGTGGGCCACCTGGGATATTTGTGGCTTGCCAATGTCTCTCGAGGACTCCGGCTTGCGCCGCTCGTCTATGAATACGCTGCCGGGGAGTCACGGTCGCTCACGTTCATAGGTCCATAGGATGCGAAGCGAGTGCGCGTTCCGGACCGCGCCGGCATGGCATAATGTCGATGCGTCCTGGCCGCGCTTGCTTACGCGCACCGCTTTGCGACGGAGGGGACGTCGACGCCGATCCTCCATCCGGACGCGTCCTCGCGGAGCTCCGTCGCTCGAGGCGTGAGCTGGACCGGGCGTGAAGCGACGGAGATCATGGCACGAGCCGCGGGCGGGCCGTTGCCGAGCACACGTTTCACTACGAGGAGGTGGCGCTGGCGTTCGAGAGAGGAGGCGCCTGCCGATCCTCTGACGTCGAGGCACGCATTTCCGACTGACCGGCAGAGCTCAGCGCAGGGCCGCTGGTCTACGACGGACCGCTCACCAGCACGAATGGCGAACGGTTCCGTTGCGGTCACACCTGGGCACGTCTTTCATTGGCGGCGCATCGTAACCATCAGCACGATTCGCGCGCATGTCGTCTCGAGAAAGCAACGGCCGTGACGGAGCGGACAGCTGGGGAGGTGCAGCGTCTCCCGTTTGCTAGACTTCAGCGGAAGGAGCCGGTTTTGCAGCCCGCTCGCCTCGGCCTCGAACTCGAAGGAACACCGTCCCCAATCGAAACGTCATAACCCAGCAAGGAGCTGGGTGCGCCATGACGACCACCGCTGGCGCACCCCACGCATGAGCAGTCATGAGCAAGGGATAGAGCGGATTCGTCGCTTGGCGCGGCGTGCCGAGCACCGAATCCGTTTCGGGCGCGCGCTCCGCGCGGGTGCCCACACACTATGCTTCGCCCTCGTCGTTGCGGTGGTCGACGTCGTCCTGCGCAAAGTCGGAGTGATTGGAGAACGAGCGGCTCGCACGGTGCTCGGGCTCGGGGTGGTTACTGCGCTGTCGGGTGTCGTTATTGGTTGGAGGCGGCCGCTGCCCGCGCGGGCGGGCGCACGGGCGCTCGACCGCTTCCACAACCTGCACGATCGTCTCGCGAGCGCGATTGCCTTCGCCGAATCTCCGTCCGCCGAGCGCACACCATTCATCGACGCAGCAATCGAAGATGCGGTCGCCATCATCCCGGCGGCGCGGCCCCGCCTGGCGGTCCCGATCTCGTTGCCGCGAACACTCGCACCGGCGGCCGGCCTCGCATTGTTGCTCGTCGCTGTGGTGCTCTTCCAGCCACGCATACAGGTTCCGGTCGCACACGCGAAGACCGTCGATCCCGTGGAGATGTCTGCCGACGACCTCGAGGACGTGAAGGACTTCCTCAAGCAAGTCGAGCAGAGCGCTCCGAGCGCCGACACGAAAGCCGAGATCGATGAGTTCAACGCCCTCGTCGACGACATTGCCAAGCGACGCGTCGATCGCACCGATGCATTCCGCAGGATGGGGGTGCTCGAAGACAAGCTCCTGACTGGGAGCCAGGCCGACAAGAGGGCGCTCGAGGACCAGCTCAATCGCATCGGTCAGGAGATGGAAAAAGCGGAGCTCACCAGACCCACCGGCGTGGCGCTCGCCGATCACAAGCTGGAGCAGGCGCGGGACGCGCTTCACGAGCTGGCGAAGAAGATGCGTTCCGCTCAAGAAAAGCCCATCGAGAAAGCGAAGCTAGACCAGATGCGCGCGGCGCTGAAAAAGGCGGCAGCCGACGCGGAGCAGCGTCGAAGCGAGCTGGAACAGCGGCGCACGGAGCTCGCTGACGAGATCCTGAAGATGAAGGAGAAGATGGCCGACGGCGGAGCGCAAGAGGAGCAAAGCCTCCTCGAGAAGAAGCAGCGCGACCTCGAACGGCTCGACCGGGATCTCGATGCGCGCAAAGACGCCAGCCACAGGCTGGACCGTCTCGATCGCGAGCTCGAACAAGCCGCCGAGGATCTCATGAAAGACTTCGGCCTGAGCGCGCAGGACTTGGACCAAGGT
>JALYHX010000614.1 GCA_030776305.1 Myxococcota bacterium | reverse complement strand
ATCCAGAACACCTCTTGGGCGGCGTCGTCGAGCCCGTCCGAAGGGATGCCGAGACGACGCAACAGCCGCCAGATCGACGGGTAGTGCGTCTGGAAGAGCCGCCGCATCGGTGCATCGGCGAATCGCGGCTCCGCGTTGCGGCCAGGCATGGACCGCGGTTCGCGGTGCGGCGCGCGCGTCTCGTCGCCCGAAGAGCCGACTTCGTCGATCTGCTTCGGCGCGGTCACGACCGAATCGATCGCCGTCTCGAAAGATCCCGCCCCGGCCATCAGAACTGCCCGCCCGCCCCGATCATCCCATGCAGACTGAGGGCGTCCGACTTGAAGATTTGCGAACCATCGGGCGCCTCCGCGGTGAGGTTTCCGATGGCGAGAGCCGCACCGGTCTTAAGGCCGACGTGGAAATGACGGCCGAAATTGTAGGCGAGGTCGACCCCGAGGCCCCCGGTGCTAAAGCCCTTGATCACGGTCGCCCCGGTGACGCCGGAAGGACTCGTCGTCTGTACTCCGAAGTAGCCGCCCATGAACTCGGCGCACAAGAGCAGCGTGAGCCCCATTCGGTCGTAATAGAGTGGAGAGCAGAGATCGGCGCCAATTCCGAAGCCGCCCGCCGTCGTGGTTCCGTAACGCGATCGGTACCCCTCCGGTGAATCAGGGAACAGCGTGAAGTGAAGACGCACGGTGGGAACAAAAAGGTAACTATGCCCATCTGGGGCGGTAAAAAGATTGGTCCGTGCGGCTTCGAAATCGAAGCGCGGGAGGATCACGCCGGGGACGATGCCGGTGGCGACGCCCCCGTAGAGGGTCATCGTGATGTCGCGACCAAACTCGAGGGTCCCGGGTCCGACGATGAGCTCCTTCGGTGCCGTGTCGATGTTGCCTGCGTGCAATTCGCGAGGGGCGGGTGAGGTCGGCGGTTCACCCTTGGAGGCTGGCGTCTCGCCCGTTGATGTCGCAGGAGTCGCTGGTTTCGCGTTCGGTGGTGGGGGCGAGATCGATACATCGACGGGCGCTACCCCATGGGCGCTCGGCTGCTCGGTCCCGAGCGAGCTCACTGTGACGACGGCAAGCGCATCGACGACGTCCCGACAGCTGGCCCCCCGCAACTCCCGGGTTGCGCGGTCGGCGGGCCGCATATACAGGGTCCCTCGGTAGCCGCCGGAGGATTCCCTCGCGATCGCGATGCGCATCGCCGCGCCGGAATCGCCGATGTCGGTGTTGACATAGCGCCCTCGCGCCAGGACCGAAGCGGCGAACTCCGCGCCTTTCGGGCAGTCTTCCGGTGCGTTGTAGGCGACGGGGACGGGCGCAGACTGCGCGGAGGCGATCACCGGCCGGAAGACCAAGGCGATTCCCAGGACGATCGCGGGCGAGAGGAGCTCACGAAGGGGCATGCCGGTGTAATCGCGCGAGCGGGGCGCCGCGATCGCGAAAAGCGACAGCGGACCGCAGTTGCCCGTGTGGCTACAAACTCAACCGTTGCGAATCCGGCGAACGACCGGCCATGACCAGGGCTCGGTGGTTCGTGCTGCGGCCGTCACAGCTGCTTCGATCACGCGGCAGGCCCGTCGCCGAGAACGCGCGCTTCGCCAACAGCTCATCGTGCCTGTCACGCCACGCCCGAAAAAGCCCGCCCTACGGGGCCGCCGACGCTCCTTGTCGCAACTCGCAACTCGCAACACGCCAACAGCCATCGACTCGACGAAATTCCGCTGCTCACATGGGTTCATGTGTGCGGCGTTGCTGCCTTGGACGTAGTCGCTGCAAGGCTCCTCGACCGAATACGATACCGTCGAGCCCGCGAGCGCTGGCCGTCGTCGCGCTTCCCAGAGTTGGCGGACTTCATCACCGCTACGTCAGACGGGCGGCCTGACAAGGGCGACGCAGTTCCTATCCGACCGCCGCGCGTAGATTCAGTAGGCGGGCTCCGGCGTCAGAATCTCGTACCCATTCTCCGTCACGAGCACGGTGTGCTCGAACTGCGCGGACCACTTGCCGTCGCAGGTCACCACCGTCCAGCCGTCCGGGAGGACTTCGATCTGCGGCGACCCGAGATTGATCATCGGCTCGACCGTGAGCGCCATTCCTGCCTTGAGCCGCAGTCCGGTTCCGGCGCGTCCGCTGTGGGGCACGTGCGGAGCCATATGCATCTGGCGCCCGATTCCGTGGCCACCGAACTCGGTCACCACGCTGCAGCCCTCGCGCCGTGCGAGGTCCTCGATGACCGCCCCGAGATCGCCGAGGCGAACGCCGTCGTGGATTGTGGCGATCCCGGCGTCACGGCAGCGCCGGGACACGTCGACGACATGCTGCGCCTCCGGCGTTACTTGCCCGACCATGAACGTGGCGGACGTGTCGCCGTGGAATCCGTCGAGCTTCGTCGTGATGTCGACGTTGATGATATCGCCGTCGGCGAGCAAGGTGCGCGTGTTCGGGACGCCATGACACACGACGTTGTTTCGGCTCGTGCACACCGCCGCAGGAAATCCCTTGTATCCGAGCTGGCTCGGCGTGCCGCCACGTCGCTTCGTGTCCTCGCGTACCCACCGATCGATCTCAGCGGTGCTGATCCCGGCGTGGAGCCGCGTGCCGATCAGCGCGAGGGTGGCGGCGGCGGCGCGCCCGGCGAGTCGGAGGCGCGCGATGGTCTGCGGATCATGGATCTCGATGCCCACGCCGCCTTCGTACAAACCCGCGCACGCGGCGGCCAATACCGTTTCGATCTGGCTTGCGAGCCGCCGCTCGGTCCGGCACGCTCAATGGGTGAGCCTCTCGCAGATTCGTTACTTCGTGGCCGTGGCCGAGGAGAAGAACGTCGGCCGCGCCGCGCAGCGCCTCCGCGTCGCCCAGCCGCCGATCAGCCGGCACATCCGGAGCCTCGAAGAGGAGCTCGGCGCCACGCTCTTCGCGCGCACGCCGCGCGGGATGGAGCTCCTGCCCGCGGGCGAGGTGTTTCTCGATCGCGCGCGGAAGATCCTCGAGGCGGTCGACGAGGCCGCCTTCGCGACGCGCGCCGCGGCGAGCCGGCGTCCTCTCTCGGTTCCTCGTCCACGACCGTCAGACGGGTAATCTTGGTCAACCCCACGACGGTACCCCTGCGAGATGCGACCTCTTCGTTATTCGAATGTCACATTGGACGGGTGCTGCGATCATCGTGCAAT
>JALYHX010000613.1 GCA_030776305.1 Myxococcota bacterium | reverse complement strand
CACGCACAGCGTGGCAGTTGTCCGCGTCGCAATCGCACGCGCGACCAGTCGGATCGCGTCTCCCGGGCCAAGAACCGCGGGCATGAATGCCTCGTCCGACCGCGGCGGCGGGGGCGAATCGCGAAGGTGTGGCCCGATAAGCAACGCTCGTCCGGCCGACGCGGGCGGCCGCATCGGTGCCTTCGCAGCGCCCGCCACAGCATCTGACCGCTCGAGCGCGTCGGACCCTCCCGTCGTCGAGATGCCCTCGCCGGTGGGTCCCGTGTGCGTTCCACCATGCGTGTGCGCTGGCTGTGGGGTCGCGGACGTCTCGCCGACGCGATGCTCGGGGCCGGTGCGAGGAGCACTGCTCGTCGTCGATGACCCACCCGACGTGGTTGTCTTCGCCCGCGATCCACTGCGGATACTCGTCCGGTCGCGACCGCCACCCGGCGACATCGTCGAACGCGGCACGATCGGATCATCGTCGTCCTCGTCTTCGTCCAGCGGTTCGTCGAGGGCGGCCAGGAGGTCTGCGGGAAGCACCGCCTCGATCTCGTCCTCCGGGGAGGGCACGATCGATTCGTTCTCGACGTGCATGTGGACACGTTGCTCCGCTTCGGACAAGAGCTCTTGCAGCTCGGAACTCACGGGCGGCGCCAGACCTGCGACCCGGCGTCCGGATCCAGTCGGCGACGACGGCGAACCCGACGGCGCTTTCGATGTGCGCGGAGAGGGCGGGGCCGATGACTTCGTTTCCGCCCCGATCGGTGGAATCGAAGCACGCATGCTTGCTGGGGGAAGCGACGGCGGGGAACTCGGGATCTTCTGCAGTAAGGATTTGTCCGGCGGGGACGACGTCGTTCCAGCGACATTCCGGTCGCCGGACCCGGCGGTGAGCGCCTGAACTTTGAGGACAAGACCGGGGACGTCGATGGGGCGCACGAATAGACCGCTTCCTTCGTGTGCGACTGCCTCCTCGGGGCTTGCGATCGCGCCGCCCGGGCGCGCGATGAAGATGACATGGATGTCGTCCGCCTGGGGGAGCTCACGCATGCGCTCGACGACATCGAGCACCCCCTCGACGTCCGCATCGACGAGGACGACGCGCGGATGCTGAACGGCGACGCGCGCGACCAACATGGACGGCAGCACGTCGACGACCGTGTATCCCGCGCTTCGAAGAGCGTGGGTCACGCTCTCCGCCTCGGAGCTCGGGTCAGCTACGAACACCGTGGCCCCAGGCTCGTGGGCTACGCTCTCATCCTCCCTGGCTCCATCCAAGGTCACCCCCCGTCTCGCGGTGAGTGACTGTCCGTGGCGACATCGGCCGGCCGTACGCGCTGGGCATCTCGTCCGGGCTGCGTTCGCTTGTGGAAGTGCGTTCCGAGACGCGCTCCGAGCCGAGGAAGCAGCCCAGCGCCCCATATCAAAGCAAAAAGGAAGAGGACAATCGCCAGCTCGCCGGGGGTCAGCGCGAACATCGCCTTTCTTTTACCATGCCACGCGGGCTACTCGCCGCACTCGGCGTTCCGCGCGGGCTTTGTGCGGCTGGCCGCGCCCCGTTTTCCTGAGTAGATGGCCGGAAGCGCTCGATGATTTGGTTGATATCGACGGTCCTCTTGCCTGGGGCCACGAAGGCCACCGTAGGAAGACCACGAACAAACCGCCTCATTCGCCCGACGACGACGCCAACGTCGTCTCAAGCAGCTCGCGGCCCAACTGCGCGACACCGCCCCCTCGTCAAGGAGGTCCATCGGGGTTGGCCGTCATCGCGGTTCATCGAATGCGCGGCGGAGCCGCCTGAAATCTGCGCCGACGGCTGATCTCCGGATCTCGGCGAGCGCTTCGAATCCCTTTAAGAGCGGTGGGCAGAGCACGTGCGAGCGCGCGGCACACGTGTGCGCCCGCCAAAGGTCGGTCCAAACGATCCGTGCCCCTGCGGCAGTGGGAAGAAGTTCAAGAAGTGTTGCATCGACAAGAAGGATGGCGGCGTGCCGATGCCGGCGTGAACCCCTGAGACGTGCGCTCTCGAGCGTCCCACCGGCCCTATCGAGCTTTGGGACAGTACGGTGGCCAAGCACGGCGCGTCCCACCGGGCCTCGCCCCGCTCTCTATTTCCTGAGGCGATGAAGGCGCTCGAGCGCGGCCACATCAGCCAGATCCTGCGGGCGTGCCGAGGCGCGCTTGTTTCGCAGCAGCTCGTCGAGACCGATAACGTTGCACCGGACGCCCTCGGCGAAGTCCGCTTGCACCTTCGACGGCCACGCCTCTTCGAAGCGAACGCCACTGATCGCGGTCAGGATGTCGATGCGTCCGGGCTCGACGCCAATCTGCAGGCCTGTTCCCGGTGCCGTGAGGTCGGCCTCAGTCAGCCCCATCAACGGAGCTCCAAAGGCCACGAGGCCAGCAATGACTTTCGAAGCGTTTTCGACACTCGCTTCGACCCAAACGTCCAAATCCTTGGTCGCGCGCGGTCGGCCGTGGACGCCCACTGCGTAGGCCCCAATCACCAGGAAGCGCGCGTCAGCCTCGGACAACGCGCGTAACAGATCGAGAAAGTCCGGGCTCATAGCGTGCCTCTGGATTCGAAAGCGCGTGAAGCTCCAAGCTCAATTGCCAAACGAACTCGGCGCGCTCGTCCACCGGGATCTTGTCCCAGAAGAGAGCATCAGCGTCGGCTTCCGCTTCCTTCTCACCAGGGCGGAAGATCCGGACCTCCGCCCGGGAGCGCGCCGCCTTCCGGGTTTCGGCGTCCGTGGGCATCATGAACAGTACCACGCAACTTAGGCGGCGTGACGCCCTTCGGGCGCTTTACCCGCGCCCTGCACCGTTGACCTAGCGTTGCCGTAGGCGTGAAGGACGGGGATGACTACACAAC
>JALYHX010000612.1 GCA_030776305.1 Myxococcota bacterium | reverse complement strand
GCGCAGTCTACGACAAAAATCTGCCACATTTCACCCACTTGCGTCGCGGCCAGTCCGACGCCAGGCGCGGCGTACATCGTTTCGGCCATGTCGTCGATGAGCTCTCGGAGCTCTGCTGTGAGCGTTTCGACGCGCTTGCCCCGCTCGCGCAGCCGCTGGTCAGGATAGTGGATAACGGTGCGGATAGACATCCTTCACGCTCAATCTAATGCGTCGTTGCTCGCATGGCGAGATTGTGTCGGCAAACTCGTAGCCGCCGGGGTCGGCCGCCCCTCCGGGCTTCTGGCGGCTCCATTACCGGAGTTGATACCGGAGCCTTCCCCACACGTGCGCATCCACTCCGCATACCTCCCACTGTGGATCGATGATGGACGGCGCCTCCGCTGGGGTCGCCGGTCCGGCCCAATCGACCGCGCCTGGGCGCCCGCGCGGACCGAGCAAGATGGGCGCGATGAACGCATGAAGCTCGTCCACAACCATTCCAGCCAGGACACTTCCGGCAAGCTCCGCCCCCCCTTCGATCATGACGCTGACGATGCCGCGCGATCCCAGGAATTTGAGGGCCGCGAGCGGGTCGATTCTCCCTTCGGCCGATGGGGGAGCGCGGATGACCTCCACGCCCCGTTCCACGAGTTCCTCCTCGGCCGACGAAGGCGCGTCCGTCGTGCACACGACCCAGGTTGGAATCTCCCGCGCCGACTGCACCATGCGGGACGCTATCGGAAGCCGCAATTTCGTATCGAGCACGACCCGCAGCGGGCTGACGCCGGGCGCGTCGCGGACTGTGAGCCGCGGGTCGTCGGCCAGGACCGTCCCGATGCCGATCATCACGGCATCGTGGTGCGCGCGAAGGAGGTGCACCCGCGCTCGCGCCTCCGGTCCCGTCACCCACTTGGACGCGCCGGTACGCGACGCGATGCGGCCATCGAGCGAGAGCGCGAGTTTGAGCACGAGGTAAGGGACCCCGGTGGTGACGAACTTCGTCCAGGGCTCGATGAGCCGCTGCGCCTCGCCTTGGAGACATCCTACCTCCACGCGTTTGCCCGCTTGGCGCAGCGCCACGATGCCGCCGCCCGTGACATGCGGATTGGGATCGGGGCACCCGACCACAACGCGTGCGACGTTCGCCTTCACAATCGATTCGGTGCACGGTGGCGTCCGGCCAACGTGATTGCACGGCTCTAGGGTGACATAGACGGTGGCTCCGTCCCCGCGATTCCCCGCCTGTCGCAGCGCTAGGGTCTCCGCGTGCTCGTCTCCGGCGCGCTCGTGATGCCCAACGCCGACCAGCTCACCGCCTTTTACGACGGCAGCGCCGACGTGTGGATTCGGCGACGGTGCGCCGAGGGCCCCGCTCTCGAGCGCGACGCGCATCCACTTCTCGTCGTCCGCCGAGAAGGTGCCGTCGCGCGCTGGTGAGTCGTCGGTCACTCGGCTTCCCCGGTCACGCGGGCACGCGCGATCTTGTCGAGCTCCAAACGAAACTCGTCGATATCCCGAAATCTGCGGTAAACGCTCGCGAAGCGCACGTACGCAACCTCGTCGAGCTCACGTAGCACGCGCATGACCCGCTCGCCGATCTGTTCGCTGTGCACTTCTTTCGCCTCGCTCTCGATGAGGTCGCGCTCGAGTTCGTCGATGAACCGCGCGATCCGTTCCATGGCGATGGGGCGTTTGTTGCACGCCAAGCGCACTCCGCGAAGCACCTTTTCGCGATCGAAGGGCTCGCGTACGCCGTTTTTCTTCACCACGACGGGCAGTACGTCCTCCACTCGCTCGCGGCTGGTGAAGCGCCGTGCGCAGGCTTCGCATTCGCGCCGGCGCCGGATGACGTCCCCGGCGGTCGACACGCGCGAGTCGATGACCTTGCTCTCGGCGTGCGAGCAAAAGGGACACCTCACGGACGAGCCTGTAGCACGAGTCCTTCAGAGAGGTCTCGCACCGGCTACCCCTCGAAGTGCGAGAGGACGAGGGTGCAGTTCGTTCCGCCGAAGCCGAAGGAGTTGTTCATCGCTCGTCGCACGCGCCGTTCGCGCGCCGTGTTCGGCACGTAGTCGAGCGGACACCGGGGATCCGGATCGACGAGGTTGATCGTGGGCGCGATTCTCCCCTCCGCGATCGAAAGCGCGCAAACCGCGGTTTCCACTGCCCCGGAGGCACCGAGCAGATGTCCCATCATGGACTTGGTCGAGCTCACCCATAGCTTCTTGTCCGTCGCATGGGCAGCGAAGACCGCGACGATCGCGTTCGACTCCTCGACGTCGCCGGGTTGCGTCGAAGTGCCGTGTGCATTGATGTAGTCGATGGCCTCCGGCGCAAGGCGCGCATCCTCGAGCGCCATGCGCATCGACCGCTGCGCGCCCTCTCCGTTCGGTGCAGGCTGCGTGATGTGGTGGGCGTCGCTCGAAGCGCCGTACCCGCTCATCTCCGCGTAGATGCGTGCTCCGCGCGCCTTCGCTCGCGTGAGTGATTCGAGTACGAGTATTCCCGAGCCCTCGCCGCATACGAATCCGTCGCGCCCTTTGTCGAACGGACGGCTCGCGTGCGCTGGATCGTCATTTCGCTTCGACAAAGCGTGCATCGCCTCGAAGCCGGCGATCCCGACCGGCGTGATCGTCGCTTCGGCGCCCCCGGCGACCATGACGTCGCAGCGCCCGCGCCGTATCCACTCCGTCGCCTCGCCGATCGCATGCGCTCCGCTGGAGCATGCGCTGGTCGTGCAGTAGCTCGGCCCCCGCAGTCCGTGCGCCATCGACACCTGACCCGCGGCGAGATTGGCGATGATTCCGGGGATCGAATAAGGGCTGACCTTCGTCGGTCCCTTGGTCATCAACGTTTCTTTCGTCTTCTCCAGCGTGAAAAGACCTCCAAGGCCCACGCCGACGAAGCAACCAGCACGCGCGCGCGCTTCCTCGGAGAGCTCGAGCTTTGCATCCCCCACGGCCATCGCGGCCGCCCCGAGGGCCAGCTCGGTGAAGCGGTCCATCTCCTTGAGCTTCTTCCTGTCGATCCACCGGGTCGGCTCCCAAGCCTTCACCTCACCGGCGATTCGCACTCGAAAGCTCGAGCAGTCGAACTGCGTGATCGGACCGATCCCGTTCTGGCCGGCAAGCAACGCGTGCCAGGCCTCCTGCGTTCCCGTGCCAACGGGTGTGACGAGGCCAATGCCGGTGATGACGACGCGTTCCATGGGGGGCAAAACTCTGCACCGGGGCCTAGTAAGCGTGGCGCCCCGGCTTGCGCGCCTTTGCCATCACTTCTTAGCGTGCTTCTCGATGTAGTCGATTGCGTCTTGCACGGAGCGAATCTTCTCCGTGTCTTCGTCCGGGATGTCGATCTCGAACGCCTCCTCGAAGGCGAGCACGAGCTCGACCAATCCGAGTGAATCAGCCCCGAGATCGTCGATAAAGTTCGATTCGGGCTTGATGTCCTTCTCGTCGACGTCGAGCTGCTCGCGGATGATCCGCTTGACCTCGCTGGGGATGTCGGTTGCCATTGGGCGCGTCCTATCGGAAAAAGGGTCTAGAGTCGAGCGACAGCGGTGCGTAGAAGCTGCGCGCTGCCCAGAGGGCTTCGCCCCCTGCGTCACATTTCGGTCTTGCATTCATACGTACAGCCCTCCGTTGACGCGGAGAACCTGCCCGGTTACGTACGACGCCTCTTCGCTCGCCAAGTAGACGCAGGCGGCCGCAACGTCGCGGGCCGACCCGGTGCGCCCCAACGGGACGACCTTGACGAGCTGCTCCCGTTGCTCGGACGACAGCGTGGCCGTCATATCGGTGTCGATGTAGCCCGGGGCCACCACGTTCACGGTCACCTGACGAGAGGCATACTCACGTGCAATCGATTTGGCCGCTCCCAGAAGCGCCGCTTTGGTCGCCGCGTATGCGGTTTGACCGGCGTTGCCCATCTCGCCGACGACACTCGACATGAACACGATGCGTCCCCAGCGTCCGCGCATCATGCCTCTGCTCGCAGCGCGCGCGCACGCAATCGCGCCGCGCACGTTCGTCGCCCACAGTTGATCCAGGTCATCGTCCTTCAGCCGCAGCAGCAGCCCATCGATCGAGATCCCCGCGTTCGCGATCAGAATGTCGAGGTTACCATGGCGCTTCGTAAGGTCGTCGATCGCTGCATCGACCGCCCCCGAGTTTGCGACGTCGAAGCATGAGACGTGGGCCTTACCGCCCTGTGCGCGGATTGCCGCAGCCACCTCGCGTGCGGCTGCTTCGGCCTTGTTGTAGTTAACGAAGACCGTCGCCCCCTGGGCGGCGAGTGCTTCGCAACAGGCGCGGCCGATACCGCGGGAGCCTCCCGTCACGAGTGCCGTCTTTCCGTCGACCCGGAACATGCGCGCCGCCTTATAGACGCAGACACGCAGACCGCCAAGGCGAGAGAAAGAACAAAAGAAGGAGCTGAGAGAACGAGCGGCGAAAGCAAAGCCATGGTCATACCCCGATGGTCTGGATCGTCGGTTCGCTACGCCCCCGCGAGAAATCCAGCCACCCTATCGAGCGATGTCATGTCGCCGACGCTCAACACTTGGACGTGCTTGGCAATGCGCTTCATGAGGCCCGCGAGCACCTTTCCCGGTCCGATTTCGAGCGCATGCGTCACGCCCGCGCCGGCCATCGCACGCATGCCGTCCTCCCAACGCACCAGGCCATCGACCTGGCCAACTAGCAACGCTTTGACACGTCCGGCGTCAGCGTTTGGGCGCGCATCGAAGTTTGCGACGACGGGAAAGCGCGGGGTTGCGATCGCGATGCGCGCGAGCTCGGCCTCGACAGTTCGGGCGGCGGGCGCCATCAGTGCGCAATGAAAGGGGGCGCTGACCCTCAAGGGAAAGGCCCGTCCTCCTTCCGCGGAAACAAGCTCGCCCACGCGTGCGACCGCCGCGGCATGTCCAGCGATGACGATCTGCCCAGGTCCATTGAGGTTCGCAGGGGCGACGACCTCGCCCTGCGCCGCCAGCACGCAGAGCACGCCGAGCCGGTCCGGCTCGATGCCCATGATCGCGCTCATCGCGCCGCTACCGGCGGGCACCGCCTCCTGCATTGCCCTACCGCGCGCACGCACGACGCGCACGGCGTCTTCGAAGGTAAGTGCGCCGGCCGCGACGAGGGCCGAATACTCGCCGAGCGAGTGGCCCGCCGCGAACGCGGGGGGAGGAAGACCGGGGACGCGCTCGTGGATCGCCGCCAAGATTGCGCAGCTGGTGGCCACGATCGCCGGCTGCGCGTTGGATGTAATCGTCAGCTCGGCCTCAGGCCCGTCGAAAATGAGCGCCGAGAGTGGCTCTCCGAGGACGGCGTCGACGCGCTGAAAGACAGCCCGCGCCGCTTTTGACCCGGCGACCACTTCCTTGCCCATTCCGACCGATTGCGAGCCTTGTCCGGGAAAGAGCCACGCGATACTCATCGTCGGTCGCAGCGTCGCGTTTAGCGCAAGCACCGGGGGCTGTCACGCAGCGGTCACATACGAACGATGGCGCTCCCCCAGGAAATGCCCGCTCCGAGCGCACACATCAGCACCGTGTCCCCTGCGCGGATTTTGCCGGCGAGTGTCGCTTCATCGAGCAGGATCGGGATCGATGCGCTCGACGTGTTCCCGACCCGGTCGATATTCGAAAGAACCTTCTCGGCGGGCACCTCGAGACGCATCATGACCTGATCGATGATTCGCTTGTTGGCCTGATGGGCGCAGACCCAATCGATGTCTGCGGTCGTCATGGCTGCGCGGTCGAGGGCGTCTTTGCAGGCGGAATGAAGGTTCTTCACAGCGACCTTGAAGATGTCTTGTCCACGCATTTGCACGTGGTGCAGCCGCTGGTCCACCGTGGTGTGCGTCGTAGGAGCTGCGCTACCGCCGCCTGGTATCCACAGCGACTGAGCAAGAAAGCCATCCGTGAGAATAGACGTGGAGAGCACGCCCCGCGGTCTCGGGTCGTCCTCCTGCGCAGCGGTTGGCCCCAGGACCACCGCCCCGGCGCCGTCGCCGAATAGGACGCACGTCACGCGGTTGGTCCAATCGATGACCCTTGAAAGTAGCTCGACGCCGACGACGAGCACGTGGCGGGCCTGTCCGGTCGCGATGAATTGGTCGGCGATCGTCACGCCGAAAAGGAACCCCGCGCATGCGGCGCTGACGTCGAACGCGGGACACTGGCGGGCGCCAAGTTTTTGCTGCACGAATACGGCCGAGGCCGGCATGGGTACGTCGGGCGTGACCGTCGCGACGATAATCATATCCAGAGCCGACGCGTCGAGTTCCGCTGCGCGCAGCGCCCCTTGGCTAGCGGCGGTTGCCATGTCGCTGGTGACGATCCCGTCGGGTGCGATTCGGCGCTCCCGGATGCCGGTCCGCTCTGTGATCCAGGCGTCCGACGTCGCAACCATCCGCTCCAGGTCGGCATTCGTCCGCACTACCGGTGGCAAATAGTGACCGGTGCCTAGGATGCGCGATCGAGGGAAGGGGTGCTTCGTCAGTCTTGGCTCGCCGTGCCGCGTTTGACCAAGCGCCCGTTGTAGTGTCCGCAGGATCCGCAGGCGCGGTGCGCCACGACGGGTTCCCCGCACTTGGGGCACGCAATGAGGTTGGGCGCGGTCACCTTGTCATGCTGTGCACGACGCATGTCGCGCTTCGAACGGCTTTTGCGTCGCTTCGGAACGGCCACGGGGCTTCTCCTTTAGGTGTTGACTACGCCTCGTCGGGAGCGTCGTTCAGCACGTCAGCTTTTTTTCAAACGCATCAATGGACGAAAGCGGGGGCCAAGGCCCGACGCAGATGCCGAGTCCGGCGCAGTCTTGGGCCTGATACCCGGGCAGCCCTCGGAACACAAGGGGATCATCGGAATCCCGAGGAGAAGCTCGTCGCGCACGAGGTCGTCGAGCACAACCGTATCCCCGTCGTAAGAAAGGACGTCAGCCTGTCCGGCCCCGAGTTCGGCCCGGTCGCCTTCGTCCCCGCTACTCTTCTCGGCCAAAACCGATACTGGCACGGCGAGAGCGCTGACACGCTCGCTTATGACCACGCGGGCCGGTTGGAGGCACCGGGCGCACGGGACGTGAAGCTCGGCCGTTAGTGACCCGTGGACCACCACATCCGTGCCGCTCTTCGATAGGCGAACGTCGAGCTCACCGTCCTTGCCTCCGGGCCGGACCTCCGTCCCCTCCAGCGCTCGGCAAATCCACGACGCTCGGAGAGCCACGGAAAAACGCTTGCCCGATGCGTCAAGCTCGCGCGCCGGGAAGGCAAACTCTGGGGAATCCATGGGTTCTAGGTGGCCAAAGATGGACCACGGTGCGGCCACGCGCAAGCCCGTGCGCGAGTCCGTGTCCCCCCTGGGCGGTCAATACTTCTCGAGCCGCGGACGAACCAATAGCCGGGGCGCTGCGCCGCGGTGAAGCCGAACGATGGTGGGCGTGGTTGCGATGAGTTCGCCGTCGAATGTGCGCAGACCCAGCGGAATGCCCGACGCTTTACGCGAGTCGAATCGCGGCCGGACTACGATGAGGCCGCCCTGATCGAGGGAGTGTGCAGTGCAATAGGAGTCCAGGGTCACGACCAGCGTCTCACTTTCCTTGGGGGCGAGCTTCGTGAACATCTCGCGCATCGCCGCCGAAGGCATCGTCGGCCACGCACAATGCTCCGCTCCGGCAGTGCCGATGACGTCGAAGGCGAGCACGTCCGGACGCACGCGAACGACCACGGGGCGCGGCCCTTCGTTTCGGAGCGTGATCGAAATCTCGATGTCGTGCGGCGCGTCGGCGTCGACCCACGTCGAGCCTTCCATCGAGAGCCGAGGTGTGTCGGGATCGAGCAACGATGGTATTGGGCCAGGAACAACGATCGACGGGGTCGGCTCATCTGGTATTGCGACGGGAGATGCGTCGACCGACTTGAGTGGACCGAGCTCCGGTTCGACGCCCTCGATGGGCGATGCTTCAAAAGGCGGCTCGATTTTCGAGCGAGCCCTCCAACCCAGGCGTCCGACGACGATCGCGCCTGGCGCAAGAGCGTCGAGCTTCGTGCCGAAACAGTAAAGACGCGGCTCGAACGTCTCCGCGTACGATCCCTTGGGGGGGACTACGAGGGCGCGTTCGAGGTCGTCTTTCGGCCGCATGTCTGAAGGCAATTCGCAGCGCACGGGCGTCCGCACGCTACGCGGGGTGACCTCGAAGCTCAGGAGACGCGCATCCGCGACAACGCGCACCGGAACTGAACCGGCGTTCGTGATTCGCATGGTCCATGGCCCGCGCGTGCTGGATGTTTCAATTGCGAGACCGATGTCGGGCGGCGCCTTTGGTTCTCGTGGCGGTCCCTTCGGTTTGCGCGGCCCATCGAGGACCGCCTTCGACACTGCGGCCGCGTCTCGGGCAGGCGGCTCTGCGCGGACTGGACCGGACGTCGTCACGATCATGGCGGCGACTGCCCATCGCGTCATCGACGGTCCGCCTTGACGAGCTGCGCGATGCGCACGTTTCCCACTACGTTACGCAGCCGCTGAAGTTGTTGTTCACTCACCTCGCCATGCACCTCCACGCGTGCGTGGTCCTTCGCTCGGACGATGCGAAGCGTGGCGCTCTTGATACGCGGCCGCGAGACGATGTCGCGCAGGTCGCCCAGCACTCGAGGCGATAGTTTGCCGCGCGTCAGTTCGAGCTTCCCATCGTGCACCTCCGCCAAGGCAATCGTTATCGCTGCGCGGGCATTTGCCCACACGAGCAAAAGCCCGATCGCGACGCCGACGGCGCACGCAACCAGGACGGGCATCCAAACAAGAAAACACGGCAAAGCACGACAATCAAGGCGGATTGTCGACGTCAGCTGTCATCAGGCTTGCGGGATTGCGAGTGCCTAACCTCGAAGCGCCTCGAGCAGTTCGAGATCCGGAATCGCAACGGCAAAGCGGGTCTTGACGATTCCTACGTCGAACTCCTCGAGCAGCTTGCAGAGCGCGATCCCGTCGTAGAGAGCCACTGGTGGCGCTCCTATCGCGGCGGCCTCCTCGCGCGCGCCCGAAAGGATCTGCCCCGTAGTCATCAGCCAGCTCGCGCTTGCTTGGCCATAGTGATGGAGAGCTCCTCGGACATCGGTGACGCGTTCGCGACCGATCTCGCGGCCGTCTTTGCGGACCACGATCGCCATAGGGATCGCATCGCCGCCTGCTTTATGCACTGCACTGAAGTGCGCCTCGCCACCAGGCGATCCGGCCCGCCGCACGGCTTTGATGTTCGCCATGCCAACGCGCTCGAGCGCGAGAAGGGCGAGTTCGACGAGCGCGTGTCCCGGCAGTTCTTGGAGCCGGCGCAGCATCGCGCGTCGCGACGCCTCGCGATACCGCTCCACGGCTGCGATCACGTCTTGCTCGAGGCGAGGTAGCTCCCCACCGAGTGTCCAGTCGGTGAGGGCTACCCGCGCTCCTGTGCCGAAGCGAAAGCGCGGTCGCTGACCGTTGGCCATGCGTCGCAGGTTGTCTGCGCGCATCGACGCGCCCACCTGGGCGATGAGGAGAAGGGGCTCGCCCTGGAGGCGCCCGCGGCGCATCAGTAACTCGGCGACAGTGCGCACGGGGACTGGCCCGGCATTGCGATCGAAGGAAGACAACACGATCGCAGCCGCATCCGCGAGGTCGCGCCCCGTGAGCTCCTCTCCTTCGGCCAGCGGGATCTCGATGCCAGTTGGTTGCCCGCCTGCCATGATTTGCTGTCGGTCGCGAACGACCGGTCGGCCTGCCCCAAATGCGTCGCCGCTCTCGCCTTCGAGATTGACGATCGGCGTCGGTTGGATCACTCCATCCAAATGGGGCTGGGACCCATCGCCCGAGCGCGGGCTCGCCGGGCGCGTCTCCCCCGAAGCGTGGGGGC
>JALYHX010000611.1 GCA_030776305.1 Myxococcota bacterium | reverse complement strand
GATGCGGACGTCGCCCGCCGTATAGTGAGCGCCGCCGATGAGCGCGAGCGGAGTCGTTCGCTCACCGAAGACGGCGTCTCCGTTCGACAGCACGGTGCTTCCCCAGATCTCCGGGCCGATCACGAGCTTCTTGTCGAGCACGCGCACTCCGATGGCCGCGCCGAACGTAGCCTCCGATCCGGTCGGATGACCGACGAAGTCAGTTTTGTTCGCGCGGTAGACGAACCCGAGCGATGCTGCGTAGACGAAAGCATCGATCTGGCCGGCCGCCGAGAGCTGCGGTCCCACCCGCACTTCACCGTCGCCCAGGTACTTCGTCGCATCGCCCGTGGGAAGCCATACGCGGCCGCCCAGCGCGAGAGTGAAAGGATCGCCATATGCGCCAGCGAGTCGGAGATCCGCACCGATGCGCACGTCGCCGACCCCTCCACTCGTCGTACCCACAACGCGTTGGCCATTGACGACGCCGCCTGTCTCCGAGCCGTCTTGCGTGAGGAGGATCGGCAAGTTCACGCCGAGACGCACGCGAGAAAGAAAAACGATCGATCCGCCGACATGCACGAACAGCTGATCGGTGATGACGCTCGTATTCTCCGTGCCGTCGGCATTGACGAGGACATACGGCTTGTAGCCGAAGTCGAGCACGAGGCCGACGGCCGGGCGATGTTCGCCCCGCAGGTCGAGGGTGTCGAGAACGAACCATTCGCTGCCCTTCTCGGACGGCTCGAATCGATTCAGCGCAACTCCCCCTGCCGTCGGCACCGTTTGGGCCTTCGCGGAGACCGTCGCCGCCAGGAAGGCCGCCGCCACCGAACAGAACACGCGACTCTTCGAACGACAGACCAAGGACAAGACATGAGTCATGGGGATTTCCTTACGCCCCGTATCGGGCAGACTTCACGAACGCGCGAGAGGGTTGCAGAGCGCTTCCGCTCATGGACATCCCGCATTGGAGATGGCGCTGTTGTCCATCGTCACGGCCGCTGTTTGCGCGAGTGTTCTGCCTGGCGAGACGCTGGCGCCGGTAAGAAGTGAAATGCTCGCTTGCGCGAGGATGTTCCCTTTGAACTGCGCGCCGCCGTTGATCGTGGCTGAGCTACCGACCTGCCAATACACGTTGCACGCGTTTCCGCCGTTGATCATGACCGTCGATAGGTTCGAAGCGATCGTGAGCGTGCTGGCGATTTGAAAGATCCAAACGGCGTTCGGATCGCCCAGGCCATCGAGCGTGAGATTGCCAACCGCCTGCGCCGCGGAAATCGCAAAACAGTAAACGCCGGGAGGAAGCGTCTTGCCGCCGAGATCGATGTTCGTCATCGTGAATTGGCAAGGTCTTCCGGCTAGGTCGTTGTAGGCGGTCGTAGTGTCGGCCTCAGCCTGCATCGCGACCGCATCGCCGAGATGGATGGTTCCGGTGACTTGCCCAGCGGTCAGGCCGACGAGGGCGGTGCCGGGTGAGATCCCCACGTCTCCGAAGACTGCAGTGGCGACGCCCGTATTCGTGATGGTCGCGCCCGCGAGAACCGAAAATGTCCTGGCGGTGCCGAGCACGGGGGGAAGGAGGATGGGCCCTGCTTCGAACCCACCTTCTGCATCACCCGCGTCCATGCCACCGGCTTCGGCGTCGCCAGCGTCGCTTCCGGCCTGGGCGTCGCCCGAGTCGCCGCGGCCGGCCCCCGCATCCCCACCCTCCGCATCCCCGCCCTCCGCCGCGTCTCCAGAACCGCCCTCACCATCGCGCAATCCTGCATCGGCATCGGGCCCCGTGTTTCCATCCGTTCGCATATTGGCATCGGCCGCGTCGGCCATGCCGACGCTCTCCGATATCGAGTCGGCCGGTCGATCTGCGCTCGTGTCGGACGCACCCTCGGTCGCGTTGGTGTCGATCGTGACGTCACCGGAGGCGTCGGCCGAACCGATGACGTCGTTTCCCCCGCACTCCGTCGCGAGGAGCGCGGCGATCGGAAGGACGACGACGATCCCTGACGTAAATCGAAGAAAGAGTCGATGCATGACGGTCACCCATTCGGCGCCATTTTTCCGCGTGCGCCCTCGCGTGAATGCGTCCGTGGCAGATCGACGAATCGATCGCGCCCCACCCCCTGGACACCGAGCTTAGCGACGCAGCCTCTATGTCGCAAGGTTGCATTGGACGATTGGCAAATCGAGAAGGAGAGTGCCGTCAATTGCTATTGATCATTTCTAACGCCGAATTGAACATTTGCATTTTGCCAATCATGAGTCGCTGCGAGCCCAACCGGGCTCGCAGCTTTCACCCCGTCCCGACGACCCGACGCAAGACCTCGTCGAGGACGACGAGTCCCAGAAAGGCGACACTCACCCATGCGTTGACGTCGAAGAATGCCTTGTCGATGACCTCGAGCCCGCGACGGCGGACGAGTCCGTGCTCATAGCCGAGGAGGGCCGCGCAGGTCGCCACGGCAACGCCGAATGCGAAGCCGCGGTGAAGCGCGAGCCCGCACCCCGCGAGCGCCCCGACGGTCGCGATGTGGGCGGCGCCGCTGATCGCCAGCGCGCGATGGGTGCCGAAGCGTGCGGGAACGGAGTGGAGTCCCGACTCGCGATCGAAGCCCTCGTCTTGCAACGAATAGAGAACGTCGAAACCGAACAGCCACGTGACGACCGCAACCATGAGGAAGACGACCCCCATCGATAGCGGCGCTCCCATGGCGATCCATGCCCCGCCCGGTGCGAGTGCGAGCGAGACGCCGAGCCACGCGTGCGACGCCCATGTGAAGCGTTTCGCATACGAGTAGCCCAGCAACACTGCGAGCACGACGGGCGCCAGCAAAGCCGGCCATCGACCGAGCGTCACAGCGAAACCGAGGAACGCGAGACCGGAGACGAACGCCAACGCGAGCGCCTCGCCGGCGCGTACGGTGCCTTGGGGGACATGGCGATTGCGCGTTCGCGGATTGAGCGCGTCCACATCTCGATCGGCCCAGCGGTTGAAAGCCATCGCGCTCGTGCGTGCGCACACCATGCACGCGAGCATCGCGGCCAGGCGCATCGCGCCCATCGAAGCATGCGGTGCGGCGAGGGACAGGACGACGGCGCTCGCCGCAAACGGCAGTGCGAAGACGGTGTGCGCAAAAGCAACCAGCGACCCATAGGTGCGGATCCGAGTCAGCACGTTCATTCGGAGCCTCCGTCGATCGATCGGCGCACGACCCACCGCCGCGGCGTGCGCAAGTGGCGAAGCACGAAGGCCGAGGGGTCGTCGCCAACGTCGCCGTCGATGGCCCAAAGCCCCGGTCGCATACCACGCGCGACGCGCCCGACATCCGATCGCCCGAGAGCACGCGCGCCTTCCCAGGTCGCCATGCGCAAGAGGATCGTCGCCGCCACGGTCGGGAATCGATCGGCAAGCGCGCGGGCCTCCCCGAGGACGTCGAGCGACCCGTTCGACGCGAGCGAGTCGGTGCCGAGCGCCGGAACGATGCCGACCGCGAGCGCAGTCAGGAGCGGTGGCAGCTTGCCCTCGATGAAGAGATTCGAACGTGGACAAAAGACGACGGGGGCGCTTCGACGAGCGACGAGAGCGAGCTCCTCCGTGCGAGCGTCCGTCAAGTGAACGCAGAGGACGTGCGGAGCGAGAGCGCCGAGATCGTCGGCGAAGTCGATCGGTGACCTTCCCGGGTACTCGATTCGATCACGCGGCAGCTTGAGGCGCGACTCGTACCAGTCTGCGATCGGCCCGTCTCCGCACTCGAGGAAGCGGCGCTCCGCAGGGTGCTCCGCCAGGTGAATGCTCGCTCGAACGCGTTGATCGGCAGCGTTGCGGAGAAGGCGGCGCGCCACTTCCGGATGCGTCGTATACAGCGTGTGCGGCGTCGGCACGTACAGCAGGTTACCACTCGGCCAAGGCCCGACCTCTTCTTGAACGACGCGGTTCAGGTCGGCGACACGCTTCTCGAGGGGCTGACGTTCCACGCCGAACACCTCGTGAAACA
>JALYHX010000610.1 GCA_030776305.1 Myxococcota bacterium | reverse complement strand
CTCTTGCCACTCAAGACGGGGAGGCCGCAAGCGCGGACAGCATTACCCCCTTCGGTCGCACCCCTTCGATGCGAGGCCTCTTGTCGCGAATGACTTCCGCGAGGTGCTCGATGACCGCACGAACGCGTGCCGCGGGCCGGAGCAGCCCGCGGGCTCGGCGGAGACGTTCTCGCCGTGGCCGGCGACGTCACCCGCGTCGACGACCTCGAGCGCCTCTACGCCGCCGTAGTTTCGCGATATGCCGGAATCGACGTCCTCTTCGTCAATGCCGGTGTGGCCGAGTGGGTGCTGGCCGCCGAGGTCACTCCGGAGCACTTCGACCGCGTGTTCGCGGTCAACGTCCGCGGCGCCTTCTTCACGATTCAGCAAGCGCTGCCGCATTTGCGCGACGGGGCGGCCATCGTCGTCAATACCTCCGTCGCCGATCGGGTCGGCACCCCACGGACGAGCGTCTACTCAGCCAGCAAAGCGGCACTCCGCTCGCTCGCGCGCACGCTGTCGGCGGAGCTCTTGGGCAGAGGTATTCGCGTCAACGCCGTCTCGCCGGGCCCGACCGACACACCGATCCAGGCGAAGTCGGCGCGCGGACTTCCTCTCGAAGTCCTTCAAGAGATGGGCAAAGCCACGATGAGCCGCGTGCCGCTCGGGCGCCTTGCGAAGGCGGACGAAGTGGCAGACGTCGTCGCATTCCTCGCCTCTCCAGCGTCATCGTTCGTGCTGGGTCAGGAGCTTGCCGTCGATGGTGGCTTGACGGCTTTGTGACGTCACCAGACGCACGATATGCTCGCGTCCACCCGCGTCCCGAAGCGGTGACCTCGGCCCCGAGAGCTGCGACGGCAATGTCTTCCGGCGGGGGCACCGCTCCACCGGCGAGACGCGCCTCGTCGACGCGACCTCTGCGGCAGCGCCGCGCACCTTCGCGTGCGCAAGCTTCGCTCGCAGCGCTGCGCGTTATGAAACACTACGCGGCCCGCGTTGCCGCCTTCTCGAGAAGAGCGAGCGACGACATCCATCCAACCCAGTCGGGGCGGAATGATCATTCACTCGCCCAGCTTCACACACGCGTCGACGTGCCACCGCAGAGCGCGTCGTGCAAGATGAGTCCAAGCTCCTCGACCGCGTTGGGCTTGACCAACATGGCACTAAGTCCAAGGGCCTCCGCCTCTTGAATATCCTCCGGTCGAAAGTATCCGGATGTGACAACTACGGGGATGTCGGCACGCTTCCGTCGAAGCTCTCGAACGAGGTCGAAGCCGCTCATCCCGGGCATCGAGACGTCGGTTACCACGGCGTCATAGTCGGCTGGCTGCGACTGAAACGCCCGAAGTGCCTCGCTTGGATCCGTAAATCCTGAGACCCGGTAGCCCAGAGGCCTGAGAATTCTTGCCGTGAGCTGCAAGATCGCACCCTCGTCGTCGACGTGAAGGATGTGCTCGTCGCTCTTGGCAATTGGGCGAATCGAACGCGGGTGCTCGGCTGATTTCCGAGGAGGCTCCGCATCAAGGACCTCGCGCGTCTTGGCCAGCAATGCTTCGGGTGTGATCGGCTTGGAAAGGAACGCGACACCAGTGTCCAACACGCCGTGATGAGCGATCGCGTCTTCCGTGTAACCTGATGTGTAGAGTACGCGGATCTCGGGTCGCACACGTAACACGCGCTCGGCAAGGTCCCGACCGCTCATCCGCGGCATGACCACGTCGGTAAGAAGGAGATGGATGCGGGCGCCGTGCTGCTCGCAGATGAGTAGGGCTTCTCCGCCATTCTGAGCGTCGAGTACGGTGTAACCCGCACGTCGAAGAACCGATCGCACGATCGACCGAACTTGCTCCGAGTCTTCGACGAGAAGAATCGTCTCGGTGCCGCGCAGCATCGTCGACTTGGCCGGCTCGCAAACGTCGATTTCCGGAGTCCCGTCCGACCGAGGCAAATACAACTTGAACGTGGTTCCAGATCCGGGTTCGCTGTAGACCAAGATGTGTCCGCTGCTCTGAGCGACGATGCCGTAGACCGTCGCGAGACCGAGTCCCGTTCCCTTGCCTTTCTCCTTTGTCGTGAAGAACGGCTCGAAGATGCGTGCGCACGTTTCGGCATCCATCCCGTGACCGGTATCGCTGACCGTCAACATCGTATACGGGCCCGCCTTGACACCGCGATGATCCGCGACATAGGCAGCGTCGAGGGTCGCGTTCGAGAGCTCGATCGTGATATTGCCTCCGGTCGGCATCGCGTCGCGCGCGTTGACGACGAGGTTCATGAGGATCTGCTCGACCTGACCAGGATCGACGAAGACCGGGCCGAGCGACTCGGCGGCGAGCAATGAAAGGTTGACGTCAGCACCGAGCAAACGACGCAGCATTTTGTCCACGCCTCGGACGATCCTGTTCAGATCGACATGACGAGGTTTGAGCACTTGCTGGCGGCTGAACGTCAGAAGCTGCCGAGTCAGTTCGGCGGCACGCCGCCCGGCCGTCCGGATCTCTTCCACGTCGGCGCGCAAGGGATCGGCGGGGTCCAATCCGTCGATGATGAAGGAGGTGTAGCTGAGAATGACCGACAGGATGTTGTTGAAGTCGTGCGCCACGCCCGCAGCGAGCTGTCCGATCGCCTCCATCTTCTGCGCCAGGCGGAGCTGCTCCTCGGTTCGTTGCAGTTGCGCTGCGGCTTGCTTCAGATCGTCGATGTCCGTGCAGGTGCCGAACCACTTGACGATGGCTCCGGTGTCGTCGCGAAGCGGCAAGCCGCGGATGAGCCACCAGCGATAGATGCCATCGAACCTGCGTAGTCGGACTTCCAAGGAATACGTACTGCCGGTTTCCGTGGCTTTGTTCCAAGCAGCCTCGGCTCGCACGCGATCGTCAGGGTGAAAAGACTTGCTCCACCCGTGGCCTTCACTCTCGATCAACGTCAGACCGGTGTATTCCACCCATCGCTGATTGAAGAAGATGTTCCAGCCGTCTGCGCGGCTGATCCAGACGAGCTGCGGTATCACCTCCGTAAGCACGCGGAAGTTCGCTTCGCTCTCGCGCACCGCCGTCTCCGCGAGCTCTCGCGCTGCGATGTCTTTCTGCAGCAATCGGTTGCTCTCTTCGAGTTGAAGCGTCTTCTTCTCGAGCTTGCGGACCAATGTTTCGTTGTATTCCCGAAGCCGCTCGTCCGGGCTTCCCGTGGGTTCGCGCGTGGGCGTCGCGATTGCGGTTGCGGCGCTGGCTTGCACGGCTTGGAGCCGAGCTAGAAATTCCTCCGGGTCGGCGGGCTTGACGATGAAAGCATCTGCGCCGAGGCCCAGCGCCAGCCGCTCGTCTTCCGGCTCGGTGTAGGTCGCCGTGTAGACGATGAAGGGTGCCTTGTTGAGGCGGGCGTCCGCCTTCCAGTGGCGCAGGAGCGTGTAGCCATCCATCACGGGCATCAGCAGGTCCGAGATGACGAAATCCGGCGGAGACCTCCGCGCTTTTTCGAGCGCTTCCGCGCCGTCGCATGCCAACTCGACCCCAAAGTCATGAGCCGTGAGCAGCGCTTGCAAGTAGTAGCGGTTCTCTTCTTTGTCGTCGACGATGAGCGCGGTCGTCATGGGTCCCCCTCGCGCGTCCGCGATAGAGCGCGCTCCATCTCGGCCACGAACGTCTCCGGATTGATGGGCTTCTCGATGTACCCGGTGCAGCCGGCCGCCAGCGCTTTTTCGCGATCACCGGGCATGGCGTACGAAGTGACAGCAACGATCGGAGTCTTTTGGAGAGCCTCGTTCTGTCGCAGCGCGCGGGCCACCGCATAGCCGTCCATCGTCGGAAGCTGAATGTCGAGCAAGATGAGAGCGGGTGCCAGCGTGCGCGCAGTCTCGATTCCACGCCGGCCGTCGGCGACGGCCAACACCTGGTACCCGCTTTGCTCGAGCAAGAACGTAAGCAGATAACGGTTCTGCTCGTTGTCCTCGATGAGCAGGATCGATCGGCTCACGACGCCCCATTGGGTCTTGACGGCAAGACGACGGTGAACACGCTCCCTTGCCCCGGCGCGCTCTCCGCGCCAATCGTGCCCCCGAGCAAGTCTGTCAACCTTCGGCAAATGGCCAGCCCGAGGCCCGTCCCTTCGTGCTGGCGGTGGAGACCCGAGTCGAGCTGCCGAAAGGGCTGAAACAGCTTCGAGAGATCCTCTTGCTTGATACCAATGCCGGTGTCGGTCACCCGGATGCGTGCCACCGATCGAGTTTTGCCCGTGGCGGAAGGGTCTACCTCGTCGAGTACGTCTACGCTGAGCCTCACCCCGCCGCGGTCAGTGAACTTGATCGCGTTGTTGAGAAGGTTCAATACGATCTGCTCGACGCGTCTCTGGTCGCTCTCCATCGCGCCGAGGACCTCCGACACCGCAACGTGCACCGTCAGCCCCTTTTTCTCAGCCAAGGGCATCACCGACGCGGTCACGCGCTCGATGGAAGCGCGCAAGTCGAACGGGGCGCGCCGAACCTCGAGTTGCCCGGCCTCGATCTTCGAGATGTCGAGCACGTCGTTGATCAGGTCGAGGAGGTGCCTCGCGCTGCCCTGCACCATCCCGAGTTGCTTGGACTGTTCCGCGTTGAGCGGGCCAGCCATACCCTTCAAGACGATTCCGGTGAACCCGATGATCGAGTTCAGAGGTGTCCGGAGCTCATGCGACATGGTGGCAAGGAACGCTGACTTGATTTGATCCGCCGCCTCGGCGCGCTCTCTGGCTGCCTCGAGGTCCACGGTTCGCTCGGCAACCTTGCGCTCGAGGTCTTCGTTCAATTCACGCAGCGCCCTCTCCGCTTTCTTGCGTTTGCTGATGTCGATCGAAAGGACGAAGATCCCTTCGGGCACAGGTTGGGCCCTCACATCGAACCACGCCTTGGAAC
>JALYHX010000609.1 GCA_030776305.1 Myxococcota bacterium | reverse complement strand
GGTGGCAGCAGGGGCGGCAAAAGGCGCCAGGGCAAACTCACTGCGCCGGCGCAAGCCTACGGACACCGGTAGCCTCTGCCCACGACATTGCGGGAAGCTTGATCGTCGAACACGACGTCGGTGGCCCCTCGCTCTGCCGCGAGGTTTCGCACCTGGTTGCTCGCCCACGCTCCTGGAGTGCCGCGTGGCCCCGACCCCGCAACGAAGTCGCCGAGGTACTCGCAGCCGCTCACTCGACCGCCATTGCTGATCCAAACACGAGCCCCTTCAGGGGTGAGCGCCATCGGCGCAGTCTTGGCGCAGGCCAGGACCAACGGGAGGGCCAGTATCACGCCCGCACGGTCCATCATCTTTCGATGCTCCGTGACCGCGAGTGGAGGGTCAGGCTGATGCTCAAGGGCGTCATCCTCGCGCCTTGGCAGTCACAAACTCCAGCCGATTGCCCCACGGATCGTCGGCGAAGAACCGAGCCGATTCGCTGATCTCTCGGTCCTCCGTCGTCGCAACGCCAGCGTTCTTCAGGCGCATCCTGAGCGCTTCAAGGGAAGCCTCATCGGTCAACCGAAATGCCGGGTGCGCCTTCTTGGCGGCGCGGAAATCTCCTTCGATGCCGATGTGGAGTTGCTGGGCGCCGCATTGAAACCACAGCCCGCCTCGGAGAGCGAGCACCGGAGGCTTGGGCAACTCGCGAAGACCAAGCAGCTCGCCGAAAAAGTGACGGGCCTCAGTCTCGCAGCCAGCGGGAGCAGCAAGCTGCACGTGGTCGATTCCTTGAAATGGATCGGATTTGGTCACCGTGCGCGAAGTGTACCTTCGGGCGTTGAGTGGCGCCCCCTTTCGCCGACGCGCGCTGGTCAGTCTGGGACCGGCACGCGAAGTGCGAGTGCCCCCCATTCAGTCTGGCCATTCGTCACAATTTTCCCTGCGCTTTGAGGAGCTCGAGAGCAGCAGCGACGGGCGTGATGCAATGGAGCCCGCGCCGAAGTGTGACCGCGCCTGGTCGACCGCTTGATTTGTGACCGGCATATCCGCCGAGGTCTGCCAGCCATCGCACGGCCTGGGCGATGGTAGGGATCTCGTCCGGGATGCTTTCGGTCCGTTTCGCGTGCCGTCGTTTCATGAGAATGAGCGCATCGAGTTCGGGTTGGTGAAGGCGCTCAGAGCGGAATCGTCCGGCCTCGTTCGCGCAAGCACTCTCAGACGTTCGATGCGAGAGCAGCCGTCAAAACGGCCAATATCGCCCACTTGATGACGCGCGAGGCAGAGCGCAGTTGGGTCTCCTCGACGCGTAGCGCACGGGACTTCCACACACGATGAAGTTCCTCGATGCTCCATCGCTTCGTGTACCCGGCGACGACCGCGAGGACATCCCTCATTGCCGCGGCGCGACCGCATCAGGCTCTCGCCCAGCAGCAGCCCATTCCCCAAAGGGCGCAGATCTGCGGGCGCATCGAGCGCATCCAAGTCCTCGGTGGCCCTCCACCACGACTCCCGGCGTGCTGCTTGACCCACCCGCCTGATGCAGAGCGAGCATTTGTAGCCAGGATGGGCGTCCGGTCCATCGTTACATCCCACGGTGCCTCCGCGTTCGACGGAGCTCATCCCGAAGACGTCACGCTCTCGCGGACGACCTGTCGCACGTGGCGCGCGATCATTAGGTCCTCATTGGTCTGGATGACCCGCACCGTGCAGCGGCTGGCGTCCGCGCTGATCACGCCGAGGCCCCGGGCGTTGCGTTCGTCGTCGAGCTCGATCCCCATCGCCTCGAGCCCGCGACATGCCTCGCGCCGCACCTCGGCGGCATGCTCGCCGATGCCACCCGTGAAGACGAGAAGGTCAGCGCCCCCGAGGGCGGCGACGAAGGAGCCGATGGCCTTGCGCACGGCGTACCCGAACATCGACAGCGCAAGGCGCGCCCCCTCGTCCTCGCCCGCGCGGCGCACGAGCTCCTTCACGTCCGACGTCCCTCCGATCGCGATCAGGCCGGACTCACGGACGAGGAGACGCTCGACATCGTCGGCCGACAGATTCTCCTCGCGCAGAAGGTGCACGAGGACGCCGGGATCGAGATCGCCTGCTCGCGTGCCCATCAGAATGCCGCCGGCAGGGGTGAGGCCCATCGTCGTGTCAACCGCTCTTCCGTCACGTACCGCAACGAGGCTCGAGCCGTTCCCGAGGTGCGCCAGGATGACGCGTCGAGGAACGGAATCGCCGAGCGTCGACATGACGTACTCGTACGAAATGCCGTGGAAGCCATACCGCCGGATGCCCGCTTCGTCGAAGCGCTCCGGCAACGGCAGTCGTCGCGCGACCTCGGGCAGCGTGGCGTGGAAGGCAGTGTCGAAGCACCCGACCTGGGGCACGTCCGGCAGGCGACGCGCGACGGCCTCGATGGCTGCGATCGCCGCTGGCATGTGCAGGGGCGCGAGCCGAACGAGCGTCCTGAGCTCGCGCAAGACCGCGTCGTCGATTCGAACGGGCTCGCGGTAGCGCGTCCCCCCATGGACGATGCGGTGCCCGACGATGGATGGCGCCAGCGTTTGGCTAGCGCGCAGCAACGCAAAGGCGGCGTCGAACGCCGACGCGTGACCTGCGTAGGCGTCGCGACGCTCCTGGCGATCGGTCCCCGCGCGAAGCCAGGCGTTTCCTTGCGGCAGGCCGATGCCCTCGACCGCCCCATCGACGACCGCCTCGAACGTCTCCCCGCGAACAACGAACACCGCGAACTTCAGCGACGAGGAGCCGGAGTTCACGCACAGCACCACATCGTCCTGAGCGTCCGCGGTCACCTCGTCGCCGGCCACGACCAGTCGCGGATCTCAGGCAGGTCCTCGAAGTGCGCGAGCACGTACGCGCGGTGCTGCTCGAGCTTCCGGACGCATTCGGCCGTGAGCTCAGCCGCGTTCGGCTGCGGACGCCGTGCCCGCCGTAGCGCGTCCATCACGATGTGGAAACGGCTCGTCTCGTTGAGGACGACCATGTCGAAGGGGGTCGTGGTGCTTCCTTCCTCTTTGTAGCCTCGAACATGGAACCGACTCGCGTTGGGGCGCGCGTGCAAGAGCTGGTGCACGGCGCCCGCGTACCCATGGAATGAGAAGCAGACGTCGACCTCGCGCGTGAAGAGCTGGACGAAGGCATCGTCGTTCATGCCGTGCGGGTGCTCACGCGGCGAGAACAGCGACATGAGATCGACGACGTTCACGACGCGCACGCGCATCGTTGGAGCCTTCTCCCGCAGCCACGCCGCCGCGGCGAGGGTCTCCAGCGTGGGGGTGTCGCCCGCGCACCCGAGCACCACGTCTGGATCGTCGCCGGCGCTCGTGCTCGCCCACGTCCAGATCGACAC
>JALYHX010000608.1 GCA_030776305.1 Myxococcota bacterium | reverse complement strand
GCTCTCGAACGATTGGGGGCTGGCGGCGCGGGTCTTTGCGCGCAATGCCCCCTCTCGATCAGCGAACGCTACACCCCGAACGGGTCTTCCAAAACGATCGTCTCATCGCGTCGCGATCCGACGCTCACGAGCATGATGGGACAGGCCACTTCGCGCTCGATACGTTCGACATACTTGCGCGCTGCGGCTGGCAATGCCGCCAGAGTCCGAGCCGACGCCAAGTCTTCGGTCCAGCCCCGCATCTCTTCGTACACGGGCGTTGCACGATCGATATCGTCGATGGGTAAATCGTCCGTCAGCCCGCTCGCGGTCCGGTACGCCACGCACACTTTGATGACCTCGAGGCCGGTGAGGACGTCGAGCTTCGTGACCGCCATGCCGTCCAGACCGTTGACGCGGACGGCGTAGCGAAGTGCTGGGAGGTCCAGCCATCCCGTGCGACGGGGTCGGCCGGTGACGGAGCCGAACTCGTCGCCTCGCTTGCGCAGCCGCTCGCCGGTGTCGTCGTTGAGCTCGGTGGGGAACGGCCCGCCGCCCACGCGCGTGCAATATGCCTTCACCAGGCCGACGACCGTGTCGATCCGGGACGGGCCCACCCCGGTGCCGGTGCAAGCGCCGCCCGCGGTCGCATGCGACGACGTCACGAACGGGTATGTCCCGTGGTCGATATCGAGCAGCGTCCCCTGCGCCCCCTCGAAGAGGACGCGCCGCCCCTCGCGTACCGCCGCCTCGACGAGCTTCGACGTTTCGCCGAGAAGCGGCACGATCCGCGCCGCCACGGGCCGCAGTTCTTCCATCATGTGCGACACGCTGGAGAGGGTTCCTCCGAGAGCGACGGCCACTGGCTGCCAGTAATCGCGCGCCCGCGCGACGAGTGCCTCGGTCCTCCCGAGATCTCGCATTGCCCCCAGTGGAACACCGCGACGCGCCGCTTTGTCCTCGTAGCAGGGTCCGACGCCCCGCTTCGTCGTGCCGAGCGCCCCGGGCGCCTTCTCGCGGAGCGTGTCCACGACCACGTGGTACGGGAGGATCGCATGCGCTCTGTCGCTGACCACGAGCGAGCCGGCGCCCCGCAAATGCCCTCGTAGCGCAAGCTCGTCGAGCTCACCGACGAGACTCGCTGGGTCAATGGCCATTCCCTGCGCGAGCACGCACGTCGTTCGAGGACGCAAGATGCCGCTCGGGACGAGCCGCACGACGAGTTTGTCGTTGCCCACGACCAGCGTGTGCCCCGCATTCGGCCCCCCGCCGTAGCGGACGACCATGTCGGCATGCTCCGTGAGGATGTCGACGATCTTCCCTTTGCCTTCGTCGCCCCACTGCGCGCCGACGACGACGACCGCGGTCATCTCTTTCCTCTTTCTGAAACAGGCGGGGGCGTTCTTGCCCCCGTTTTGACAACCATCCACCCCGCCGCATCGAGAACATGCGTAAAGCCCCACGCCCGTGCCCAAGGCATCGCGGCGTCTCCCTCTGCGGCGACGGCCGTGATACCCCGGGAGTGCAGCTCGGTCACGCGGGCGTCGTGGGGGGGTCCAACGACGACGACCCGCACCGGGCCTTCATCGGCCACGCCCGCGGCTTGCAGCGCCTCGGTCAAGCGGTCCAGATCGATGGCGAACCCTGCGGCGGGCATCGGCCAGTCGAAGCGCGCGAGGAGATCGTCGTACCGGCCGCCCGATGCGACCGCGTCTCCGGTCCCGACCGCGTATGCGTGAAATATCGTCCCCGTGTAGTAAGCGAACCCGCGAACCTCGCCCAGGTCCGCGACCAGGTGAGGGCCCAAACCGCGCGCCACGGCAGCGTCGAAGAGCGCCAACAAACGTTCAGCCGCCTTGGCCGCGGGGGTCACCGAGAGTCTCCGCGCGCCTTCTGCAAGGACATCGCGGCCGCCGTGGAGCGACAAGAGCGCCCGCAGCATCTCGGCGTGCGCCACGTGCGCGGCATCGCAAGCATCGGCGACCTCGGCCTCGTCTTTGCGCGCAAGTGCACTGGATAGGGTCGCCTGATCGAGCGGCGGGAGCTCCGCGAGGAGGGCGCGCACGACGCCGGCATCTCCGACGTCGATCGTGAATCGTTCCAGCCCGGCGGCGCGCAAGACATCCGCCGACAGGGCGAGGAGTTCGAGGTCACCTTCCGGCCCGCCCATTCCCGCGAGTTCGACGCCTACTTGCGGGATCTGCCTGTGCTTTCTCGCGCGCCCGCTGCGGCGTCTCAGAACGGTGCCCTCGTAGCCAAGGCGGAACGGCGGCGGGCGTTCGTAGAGTCGCGTGGCGATCATCCGCGCGATCTGCGGTGTCATGTCGGGACGCAGCGCCGCGACCTCGCCGGACTCTGGTTCGACGAAGCGCAGGACTTGCTCGGGGTCGAGCGTGCCGAGCCCACGTTCGAGAACGTGGGCGAATTCGAAGACCGGGGGGGTCACCACCGCGTAACCGTAGAGAGCGACGCGGTCGAGGACCTTGCGCGCGAGTCCGCGCCGGGTTGCGGCCTCTTCGGGCAAGAGGTCCCGCATTCCAGCTGGTATCGGGTGCTCGAGCGCGCGGGCGGTCAGCAGCTTGGCATTCATGGCGAACATCGACGCAGACCATATCGCAGAGGCCGGGTCAACCTCAGCTCGGCTGTTTCCCACCGGCCACCTGTCGCCGATCCAACAGCTCTCGGAACGGGAAAACGGCGAATTCCAGGGCTCGAGAGGCCGGCACGGCTGTCGCAAGGCCCGCCGCCAACAACCCCCAAGGGAGACCATGGCCTTCTCAATTCGCAAGCCAATTCTCGAAGCGGCATCTCGTGGCGACGCGACAGCGCTCGGGGCGCTCGCCCTGGCGCTTCGTCCCTCCATCGAGAAACAACTCCTTCGCTACCCGCTCTCCGATGAGGACCGGCGAGACCTCTTGCAGTCCACGCTGATGCAAGTGATCCGTCGTGTCGGGTCGTTCCGCGGTGATTCGAGCTTCTCCACTTGGCTCTTCCGGGTGACCGCAAACGAAGCGCTGATGATGATGCGCTCGCAGCGCCGGCACCGCGGGCGACTCGTCGAAGGCCTGGACCTCGAGGACCTCGAGAGCCTTCCGGCTGCGAATGACTCCGCCGATGATGCGCACGCCGAGAGTGCTGCGGCCGCCAGCGAGCGCGACGACCGAGTGCGACGGGCGCTCGACCAACTGCCCGCGGACTACCGTGACGTGGTGGCGTTGCACTATCACCAGGATCTGGATCTTCAGGAGATCGCCCATCGCCTCTCGACGACCGAGAGCGCCGTGCGCTCCCGGCTGCATCGCGCTCGCTCGCGTTTACGCGCGATCCTCGAGCGCGCCGGCGAGTCGGCGGCGCGCGAGATCGTCGCGGCTTAGGGCAGTCGAGGACGAGGCTCCCCCGACCAGGAGTCTCGGGAGAGACCTGTCCCCAACTGCGATTTCTCGCTCACGGGCCGCACATCGAAACGTCGATGTCGTTGCCCGTCGTCGTGACGATCCCCAGGTCACAAACACCACCCGTGCACATCGAGTTGTCGCAGCCCCCGAGGTCGAGGGTCAGTGTGCCGGCGGTCGTGGCGCAATTAACCGCCCCGAAGACGTTGCCAGCGGCATGCAACGATCCTGCGTTGGGCATGACGGACAAGCAAACCCCTGCCGCGGTGTTGCGCGCGGGCGAGGAGAACGGCTCCTGGAAGGTATTGCCGCCGAACGTACCGCCGGCATCCACGCCGGTGCCGAGGTCGATGTTGCTGATGTCATTGCTCGTCGTTCCTCCCGTCGTGACGAAGACGCCGCTCAACTGGTTGTTGAGCGAGATGCTGTCGCGTACGCGAACGTTGGAACCCGCAACGATCCGGATGCCGTTGCCATTCGGACTCGCGAAGGACGCGAGACCCGTGATCGTATTGGCGGGCGGCGCAGCGGCCGTCTGCTGAATCGAGACGCCCGCAAAGAAGTTGCGACTCGTCGTCACCGTGCTGACTCCGCCGGTCGCGTCCGTCACCGTGCCGGTGATCCGAATCGACCCACCGGAATCGACCAGAACGCCGTGAGTGCTGTTCGCGTCGAAATGCGTGGGCGTGGCACCCGAAGCGACGTCGACGATGGCCCGACCGGTGTCCGTCACGTGCAGCCCGGCCCTGCCGTTCAACGTCGATGTGACACCGGCGCCGATTCGCGCGATGCCCGTACCTTGGACGATGATTCCGTCGTTCAGGAAGTTCGTCAGGCGGACCTCCGAGACCTGCGGGCTATTCCCCGTGGTGACGCCGGTCCCGGTGCCGACGACGATGCCGAACGTGGCATCGTTCACGCCGCCATGCGGCCCGCCGATCGTGAGGGGGGCGCCGGTCCCGCCGCCAATCGCAGTGCCGATTTGGCTCAAGTTGACGCCTGCGACGCCGGCGGGAACGTCGACCTGAACGCTGCCGCCGGTCGTGGTGACCGATACGTTCGCGGGTAGGACGATCGGGAACGTCTCTCCCGCGTTGACCGTCGCGGGCCCGAGCACGGTAATCGTCGTCGCCGTGAGTGGCGTGCCGATCACCTGGAGTGCGCGCTTGATCGTACGGAACGCACATCCCGCGGTGGTATTGTCACCCGTGCCACCCACATCGCTGCCGCTGTTGGGGTCAACGAGGTAGCTCGGGGTGCCGCTCGGGACCTGCGCGCAGACCGTGCAGACGTTGTTGACACACGTCACGTGCGAGTTGCCGGGAAG
>JALYHX010000607.1 GCA_030776305.1 Myxococcota bacterium | reverse complement strand
CGTCAGCACCGACGGTCAGTCGCTCGCCGTCGATGCCGCGTCCTCCGGGCGCTGACCGCCGTGCCTGGGGTTCTGGGCGCCGTCGGGGAGGCTCCGGGGAGAACGGTTCACGAGACCACCAGAAGATGAGAAAGTCGGTCAATGGCCGAGCGCCCCATCTCGATGCTCTCCGCGGAGCAAATCGCGGCGCGCGTGCGCGAGCTCGGCGCCGCCATCACGCGCGACTACGCCGCGCGAAAGCTCGTCATCGTGTGCGTGCTCAAGGGGAGCTTCGTCTTCGCGGCGGATCTGATGCGCGCCATCGACCTTCCGCTGCGGATCGACTTTCTCGGCGTTCGGTCATACGGCGCGGACACGGTGTCGAGCGGCGTGGTGCAGATCACGCAGGATCTGTCGCACCCCATCGAGCACGAGGATGTGCTGCTCGTGGAAGATATCGTCGATACCGGGCTCACCGTGGCGCATCTGATGGATCTGTTGCGCACTCGTGCGCCGTCGAGCATCGAGGTGTGCGCCCTGTTGCACAAACCGGCGCGGTCCCGCGTGCACGTGACCATCGATTATGTCGGCTTCACGATCGAGGACCGCTTCGTCGTCGGGTACGGGCTCGACCGCGCCGAGCTTCACCGCAATTTGCCATATATCGGGATTATCGAGGACGCGTGAGGCTGCGGCCGGGGTGTGCGGTCGGCCCCCGGCTGTTCTGAGAACTCCAACCCCGGGCCCCCTCCTCGCAAGCAACTGGCGACTGGTCTCGAGCCGAGCGGGGACCCTGACTCGTTCGTCCCCTTTGACCAGGATCGGCGGGAAGTTGCCGATCGGGCTTCACACCCGTTGTCATGGGCGCCGCAGGCCGGCCGCAACACGAAGGAGCCCGTCCGATGACCACCCCATATGCCGACGAGAATTTCTTCCGTGCGCTGCTCACGCGAGCTGTGGCGGGCAAGGCGAGCGACGTGCACATCAAGGTCGGTCAGCCTCCGGGGGCGCGCATCCGCGGCGACATTGTTTACTTTCGCACCGACAAAGTCTTGCCCGAGGACACCGAGGCGGTCGCGCGGTTCGTCATCACGAAGCCGGACGTGCTCGCGGGGCTGAATGACCTCCAAGAGTACGACACTTCGTACTCTGCGCCGGGCATCGGGCGTTTCCGTGTG
The DNA here is from genome assembly GCA_030776305.1 of Myxococcota bacterium. Taxonomy (GTDB): domain Bacteria; phylum Myxococcota_A; class Polyangia; order Polyangiales; family Polyangiaceae; genus Palsa-1150. The sequence goes on along the minus strand of JALYHX010000607.1, from coordinate 1,617 downwards.
AACGTGTACCGGCAGCGCGGCAGCCTCGCCGTCGTGATGCGCTTCATCCCGACCGATATCCCGGCCATGGAGTCCCTTGGACTCCCCATGCCGGTGACACGCGAGCTCGCCGAGAAGCAGAACGGCATGGTCCTGGTCGTCGGAGCCGCCGGCAATGGCAAGAGCACGTCGATCGCGAGCATGATCGCGCATCTGAACGCGACGCGGGCGCTCCACATCGTCACGGTCGAGGACCCCATCGAATTTCTTCATCAGGACGTACTGTCGAGCATCAGTCAGCGCGAAGTGGGTCTCGACACGGCGAGCTTCACAGCGGCGCTGCGCGCGGCCATGCGACAGGACCCGGACGTCATCTTCGTCGGTGAGATCCGAGACGAGGAGACGATAGAGATTGCGCTCAAAGCCGCCGAAACCGGACACCTCGTCCTAGCGACACTTCACACCAGCGATGCCGTGCGCACCGTGAATCGCATGCTCGCGATGATGCGAGGCGAGCCCGGCGAGAGCCGTGTCCGCATCGCGAGCTGCCTGCAGGGGATCATCGCGCAGCGCCTCCTGCCGCGCGCCGACGGAAGCGGCGTCGTCCTCGCGGCGGAAGTCCTCGTGGCGTCGCAATCCGTCAAGGAGAGCATCCGCCGACCCGAGAACAATCCGCCGCTCAAGGCATTGATGGAGAAGGGAACACACCCGTACGGCATGCAGACGTTCCAGATGTCGGTGGGCCAGCTCTTGGAGCAGGGAATCGTCGACGAGGAGGCGGCGGGGGAAGCGACGGCGACGTAGGGGGAGCCATCGGTGGCGGCTCCTCTCATTTTGTGAATGAATGGGGGGGCGACCCGCAGAGAGACGCGAATGACGGCCGCGATTGATCGCCAGTTACCGCCTGCTCTCGCGCCGCAGTTGAGCCGCTGGCTGCTTGCGGTCGCCGTGGCCGGGTCGGCGCTCGCGGTGGGCGCGGTGCACACGATCACGCTCTGCGTGGTCACCGCGGTTCTCGCGGTCGCGGCGGTGCTGGCCTGGTGGCGCGCCGAGCCGATGAAAGTCAGGCCCGCAGCGACACTGCTGCTCTTCACCGGAATTGGACTCGTCCTCTACACCGTCCTTCAATGCGTGCCGCTCCCGATCGGAGTGCTCTCGGTCATCGCTCCTCACAACGCGGATGTGTGGTCCCGCGCGCTCGCGCCGTTGCATGAGCCTGGGCCGAGCTGGGCACCGATCACGCTCGACCCGGTGGCGTCTCGGATCGAAGTGCTCAAAGGGGTCGCGTATCTCCTCGCGTTCGTGACGGCGATCCGCGTGGCACATCGGCGCGAGGGCGTGGCGTTCCTGAGTGCCTCGGTCGTGCTGACGGGGGTCGTGCTCGCCGCGGCCGCGCTGCTGCATCCGGCGTTCGGGATGCACAAGCTGTTCGGGGTCTACGAGCCCGGGGGGGGACTCGGAGGAAGCCGCGTGGCTCCCATCGTCAACCCGAACAGTCTCGCCGGGTACGTCAACATCGCCTTCTGCCTCAGCTTGGCCGCCTCGCTGTCACGCGAGCCACGGTTCCCCCGATCGATCACGCTGGCGTTGACGCTGCTCCTTGGCGCGATGCAAGTCTGGATCGCTTCCCGTGGGGGG
>JALYHX010000606.1 GCA_030776305.1 Myxococcota bacterium | reverse complement strand
GACGCACATCGGTCGGTTCAAAGGCACCGGCGAGAACCTGCACGCCGGGCTCGCCGGCATCGACGACTACGTGAAGAACGGCCGTAAGGCTCGCCTCGGCGAGACCGCGGGCCCGCCGCTGTCGAAGACCGAGCTAGAGCTCCTCGCCTTTCGTGAGCTCTACAAGATCCCCCACTGGGCTCCCCCGAAGCTCGAGGCTGGCCAGCGCGTGCGCGCGGTCATCGGCCTCGACGGTGGCAGCACCTCGAGCAAGGCGGTCCTCGTCGACGAGAGCCACCAGATTGTCGCCAAGGCCTACCAGCTCTCCAAGGGCAACCCGATCCAGGACACGAAGGAGCTCCTGTCACAGCTCCGCCATTACGTGGAGGTCGATCAGAAAGCCAAGCTCGAAATTATGGGCTTCGGCGCGACAGGATACGCGGCCGACGTTCTGCAAGAGTGCGTGCGTGCCGACGTGAACATCGTCGAGACCGTGGCGCACATGTTGAGCGCGGTGCACTTCTTCGGCGACGTCGACGTCATCTGTGACATCGGGGGTCAGGACATCAAGGTTCTCTTCATGAAGAACGGGGACATCGGCAATTTCCGGCTATCGAACAGCTGTTCGGCCGGAAACGGGATGCTGCTCCAAGCGACCGCGGACTCGTTCGGCGTTCCGGTCACGGAGTTCGCGGACGTGGCATTCAAGGCGGAGCTCGCTCCCAAGTTCTCTTATGGCTGCGCCGTGTTCCTCGACACGGATCGGGTCAATTTCCAGAAGGAGGGCTTCTCCAAGGAAGAGATGCTGGCGGGACTCGCTCAGGTGCTGCCGAAGAATGTCTGGCAGTATGTCGTCCAGATCCCGCGTCTTGCGGCCCTCGGGACGAAATACGTTCTTCAGGGCGGTACGCAATACAACCTCGCGGCGGTCAAGGCGCAAGTCGACTACATCAAGGAACGGGTCCCCGACGCGCAGGTGTTCGTGCACCCACATACGGGCGAGGCGGGCGCGATAGGCGCCGCGATGGAAACGTTGCGCGTCGTGAAACGAAAGGGTGCCTCGACGTTCATCGGAATCGACGCCGCAATCAACCTCGAATATACGACGAAGAACGACGTCGAGACTGTATGTCATTTTTGTCCCAACGAATGCAAACGCACGTTCATCGATACGAAGCGCCCGGACGGGAGCGCCAGCCGATACATCGCTGGCTTCAGTTGCGAGAAGGGTACCGTCGAATCCAAAGAAGCCATGCTCGCGCTCGTCTCCGAGCGCAAGAAAATCGCCCAAGAGTTTCCGAACTTGGTCGACTATGAGTCGAAGAAGGCGTTCATGCATTTTTATGACGCCCCGCCGATGCCGCAGGATGGCTCACCGATCAAGGACATCGAGCTAAAGCGTGGAATCTTCGGGGTGCGGCGCACGGAGGTCACCCGACCTTTCGAGCGCTCCTCGAAAGAGAGCTGGGAGCTTCGAAAGAGGGTGCGGATCGGGATCCCGCGGGTGCTCAACTTGTATTCGACCGCACCATGGTTCCGGACGTATTTCGAGACCGTCGGCATCCCCAAGCAGTGCGTCGTGTTCAGCGACGCGACCACAGAGGAGATGTGGGTCGAGGGCGGAAAGTACGGTTCGATCGATCCCTGTTACCCGAGCAAGGTTGCGCAGGCACACATTCATCATTTGCTGTTCCATGCACACGCACCCGAGGACAAGAAGCCGCTCAAATACATTTTCTTTCCGATCCTCACCCACGTGCACAATTTCGTCAGTGACACGATGGACAACGCGAGTTGTCCGATCGTCGCTGGCGCGCCCGACGTGATGAAGGCGGCCTTTACCAAAGAGGTCGATTTTTTCGCGACGCGTGGGATTGAATTTCTCGACCCCTCACTGTCGTTCGTCGAGCCGACCCTCATGAGGCGGCGCATGTTCGAGACCTTCGGACCCCGCCTCGGGATTACGGAGGACGAGAACGACTTCGCCTGCGAGCAGGCATGGAAGGCTCAGGCCATCTTCGACAAGGACGTCGAGACCAAGGGTCGTGCGATCCTCGAGACGGTCGAAGCCGAAGATCGCGTGGCCATTCTAATGATTGGCCGCCCGTATCACTCCGATCCAGGGCTCAATCACGGCATCCCAGAAGAGTTTCAGGTCCTGGGCTACCCGATCTTGTCGGTGCGCTCGATCCCAAAAGATCGCGAGTACCTCGATCGTTATTACAAGGAAGAGCTCGAGAAGGGTATCATCAAGAGTCCACTGGAGATCAATCACGTCTGGCCCGAGAATTACTCCGTCAATAGCGCGCAGAAGGTGTGGGCCGCGAGCTTCGCGGCGCACCATCCAAACGTGGTCGTCCTCGATCTCTCGTCGTTCAAGTGTGGTCACGACGCGCCCACGTTCGGGCTAATCGACTCCATCATTGACAAGAGCAAGACACCGTACGCGGCGCTCCACGACATCGACGCAAACAAACCCTCGGGGTCGATCAAGATTCGCGTCAAAACCTATGCGCATGCGCTCAAGCTCCACGAAGAGCGCCTGGAAGACGCGGGCAAGCGGAGGCGTTCGCTAGTGAACGCAATCGACCACAAGCGCGTGGAGCTCTTGTCTCTTCGAAAGGAGCAGCTCGCCGCGCGCAATCAGCGCGACCCCGCCGTCGAGTCTCAGCTTGCGGAGTTACGGGCACGCCTCGAGGCGTACGAAGCACCGTTGCCCTCGCCCGATCGCTCGTCCGGCGGCTCGAATGGTGGTGTCATCACAATAGGCAAGAAGACGGCTCACGGCGTCGTCCGCGTTCAAGCATCCTAAAAACGGGAGACTCTGAAAATGTCAACGAACCCCAGCGCTGTTGCGGCCAACAACAAGAAGTCCCTTCCGCTCGTCGACATGGACGCGGAGCTCAAGAAGTTCGAAGAAGAGGAGCGCAGGCGCCTGGGCCTCGATACCAAGACCGAGCACTGGATAGAGGACATGGCTGGATTGACCTTCACCAAAAAGGAGAAGGCGAAAATCACAATGCTGGTAGGAGGCCTTACGATGGCCCACGACTATTTCGTCGAGGCGGGCCTTCGCGGTGCGGGCTACAACGTCCAGATGCTGGAGTGTCCGACCAACGAGGGCCTCCAGGTCGGCAAGGAGTTCGGTAATCGTGGTCAGTGCAACCCGACGTACTTCACGGTCGGAAACCTCGTCAAATATTTGATCACGCTTCGCGACAAGCACGGCATGACTGCAAAAGAGGTCGTCGACAGCTACGTGTTCCTGACGGCTGGCGCTTGTGGGCCGTGCCGCTTCGGCATGTACGTTACCGAGTACAGGAAAGCGCTCCGCGACGCTGGGTTCGACGGCTTCAAGGTCGTACTCTTTCAGCAGACAGGCGGCCTGAAGCAGGCCACCGGCGAAGAATCCGGGCTCGACCTAAGCCCCTCGTTCTTTTGGGCCATCGTCAAAGCGCTCGTCGCAGGGGATGTACTCAATGCGCTCGGTTATCGTATCCGCCCTTACGAAGTTACGGCCGGCGACACGGACCGGGCGATCGACCGATGCAAAGAGATCATCTACGAGGCGCTCGAAAAGAGAACCAACATCATGCTCGCCATGTGGCAATGCAAACCCATTCTGGCGGGCGTTAAAGTAGACAAGACCATTCCGAAGCCAAAGGTGAGCATCATCGGCGAATTCTGGGCAATGACCACCGAGGGGGACGGCAACTACCAGCTTCAGCGTTTTCTCGAGGGCGAGGGGGCCGAGGCCGACATCCAGCTCGTGACTGCATGGTTGCTCTACACGGTATGGGAGGGTACGCACGACACGAAGGACCGTGCGAATCTACGAGGTGCCGACAAGGCCAAATACGGTCTTGGCGAGATCGAGGGGGACGCATTCGGCGTGGCCAAGAAGATGGCCGGGCTTGCCGGTGCGGGCGTGGCCATTCGCGCGCTCTTTCAGGTGTTCGCGCACACGATGGGCCTTTATGGGTACAAGTTGCCAAACATGGACGACATCGCGAACATCAGTCACGAATATTACAACAACGATCTGCGTGGCGGCGAAGGTCACATGGAGGTCGGTAAGCTCATCATGAACACGATTTATTCAAAGGCGCATATGACCCTGAGCGTGAAGCCGTTCGGCTGCATGCCCAGCGCTGGCGTCTCGGATGGCGTGCAGTCGGCGATTACGGAGAAATTCCCCGGAACCATCTTCTGCCCGGTGGAGACGAGCGGCGACGGCCGCGTGAATTTCTACTCTCGCGTGCAGATGTATCTCTTCAAGGCAAAGCAGGCTGCGATCGCCGAGTACGAGCGCGCGCTCGTAACCCACGGTGTGACGAGGGAGCAGGTCAAAGCCTTCCTGGAGACGAGTCCGCGCTTTGCCAGTGCGCTCTACAAGGCGACCCACGCGTACGCAGGCAACTCGGCCGATATGGTCGCGGCAGTCGCGCCTTACATCACGAAGACCCGACGGCAACGGTGGAAGGAGCGACTCACGGGCGCGGGCACGAAATCGGCGAAGCTGGTTCAGCAGTCGCCGCACATGGTCGTCAAGATGGTGAAAAGCGCGGTGGATGCCGCGCCAGATGTGGTCGAACGCCTGAAAGTGGACGCCAAGCTATTTTCGGAAACCCGCAACGCGGGCAAGGCGAGAAAGAGGCTGCCCCCCCTCGCCGACGCAGCGTCGCACGCGGCCGAATAGAGCTTGCCAAGGAACGGGGAGCGCCCGAGGCCGGCCCTCCCCGCCGGAAACCCCGCTGGTCAGCGACTGTCCATGCAGAATGGCTCGTTGGGTGCCAGGGTTACCTGCGTCACGCAAATGCCCGTCATTGCGCCCGTGGCTTTGTTACAGATCCCATTCTGGCATTCATCACCAGAAACGCACGCGACACCGTCGGCCTTCTTGGCCTTACAGGTCATCCCACCTGCTGCAGTCGAGCAGAGAAGCCCGGGGCCACATGGGTTCTGACTGCTACACATTGATCCATCCGTGGCATCGATGTCACAGTGAGCGCTCGTGCCACAATGGTAGCCGGGCACGCATTGCTGGTTCGGCGCGGCGCAAGAACCACCGCCCGCGACCATTTGCGGCACCTGGCATGTCCCTTGGTTCGACCCGGCCGTCGGGACACAGCGAAGCCCAGTACTCGTTCTGCAGTCGGCGTCCATCTGACATGCGGTCCCCGTGACACCCGGCCCCTCGAAGACCGGAAGGCACGCGTTATCGACCGACTTGGACTCGTCCAGCGTGACCTTTGCGTCCGCATAGGCGTTCGATACTTGCGTTACGCAGTCCTCTGCTGCCCCGGCGTTGTAGGCCCTTGCGGGCGCGTTCGAGATACACAGCGCTTGCCGCTTGTTGGTGCACGTAGGGTTCGGCGCGGCGCAAGCCAAGACCACCGCCATGCTGCACTCGGCCGATGCCCGCGCGTTGCAGAATGAGTTGAGGTCGGGGTATTTTGGGCCCTTCGCCGTGCACGCGCCTGCGACGGCAAGACCCACCAGGGCGACGAGCATCGGCGGGATCCGCCTGATCGATGATCCATACGCTTCGCGAAGGTGCATTTTGGCTTCTGTAGGCACGTTGTATGCCGCTGTGCACCGCCTCCACCGCGGGGCCCTCTCCGCGGCGCCAGCGCATGCGAAGTCAGCTCGAGCTCGTCTTCCCGACCCATCACGGAACATTCACTTCAGGTAATTTGCCAACACGGCCATTTGGGGACTGTCCTTGCCATTGACGACGCCGTACTCCATCGGGTTGTCGGCTCCCCACCCGGCCCCCCCGGCCCAATACGTCCAGCCGATGTACACGTCGGGATTCGCCGCAAGGTGCTTGAGCTCGTTGTCGAT
>JALYHX010000605.1 GCA_030776305.1 Myxococcota bacterium | reverse complement strand
GCGTCGCCCTGGTCGCGGCCAACCTCGCGCTCGCCGAGTTGCTACTGGCGCGGACTGAGCGGCGGGTACCGCAATGGATGACGCTGGCGACGGGAGTCGCGTTCGTGGCGATCACATGCATTTATGGCGCCGTGCGAATCCCTGCCGTCGACGCCGCGGCGCGAGCGGCTCCTCAGGCAATCGCCGGCGTGGTGCAGGCGAACATGGGCCTCATGGAGAAGCGCACGCAATTCGACGAAGGATTGAGACGCCACCTCGATCTCTCCCACGAGCTGGAGCAACAAAAGATGGCCGACTTCGTCGTCTGGAGCGAGACGTCGGCGATGCGGGCCGTCCGCGACGAGACCTATCGACAGGAGCTGCGCGCCGGTGTGGCGCGGCGCATCGGAGCGCCCGCCATCTTCGGCGCGGTCGTCGTGCGATCCGTCGCCGACCAGCGCGAGTACGTCCTCTACAACGCCGCCGTCTCGAGCGATGGCGAAGGCGTCATTCGAAGCCGCTACGACAAGCAATACCTCCTCACGTTCGGCGAGTACCTTCCCTTCGGGAACACGTTTCCGGTGCTCTACTCGTGGTCGCCGAACAGCGGCCATTTCACTCCCGGCACGTCCCTCGATCCGCTGATCGTCGACGTGCACGGTGAATCGCACCCCGTCACGACACTCATCTGCTACGAGGACATCCTGCCGGGCTTCACCAACGCTGCGGTCCGGCATGCCAATCCCGAGCTTCTCGTCAACATCACCAACGACGCCTGGTTCGGCGACACGATCGAGCCGTGGCAACATTTGGCCCTTGCCCAGCTGCGCGCGGTGGAGCATCGCCGGTATTTCGTTCGCGGGACGAACAGCGGCGTCAGCGCGATCATCGACCCGGTCGGACGCGTCGTCGCACACTCGGGAACCTTCCGCGAGGAAGCACTGTCCGCGCCCATCCACTGGCTCCGCGGTCGTACGGTGTACGAGATCTTGGGAGACTGGCCCTGGCTGCTCGTGTCTCTCGCCGCCATCGGCTGCGCATTTCGCCCGAGGCGTCCGATGCGCGCGGCCGGATAAATTGAAGCTCGGCCGCCCTTCGTCCGTCCAACAGCGTGGTGGCGACAGTGGAAATTGGCGGCCGATGGCGTATTCGCGCTATCGTTGAACGTCGGGCGTGGGCGTCCGATCCTTACTATGGGAACATTGGGTGACCGAAACATGAAGAGGCTTGGTTGGTCGGCAGCATTCGTCATCACGGGTTGGATGGTCATTGCGAACCCCGGCTGCACTGTGGTCGTCGACAACGGACCCCCACCGGCCACCGACAGCGGTGACGGTGCGTCTTCCGTGACAACGGACGGCTCGGGCTCGGGATCTGGCTCCAGTGGAGGCTCGAGCGGCGGCGACACCGGCACCCGGCCGGACGCCGGCAACCAGCCCGACGCCTCCCCTAGTGTGGACAGCGGCATGTGCCCGGTGGGAATCGATACGTCCGTAGCCGCATGCGATCAGTGCATCGAGACGATGTGCTGCGCCCAATGGGTCACGTGCACCACGCCCGATGACGCCGGGGTCGACGATGCGGGCCGATCCCAGTGCGTACAGCTGGTGGAATGCGCCCTCGCCTGGGCGGCCTCCGATGCGGGCACTGTCAGCGACGGTGAGACGGTCTGCGGCTCAAGCTACACGCAGAGCGAACGGGACACCGCCCATGCCTTCCTTACCTGCAAGCAGGGCCCCTGTGCCACGCAATGCCCCTGATGGCGGCGCTCAACCACCCATTGCTTTTTTGAGCCGCTTGGCGTCCGCGAACATATCGACGTTCGTGAAGACGTAGACCGCCCGTTCATTCTTCGCGGCGCCGGCCACCTCGGCGAGCTTCTCGATCGCCGGGTCCTCGTATCGGCTCTTGTGCCCCGCCGGCCCGGGCAGGCGGTAGTACGCGAAGGCTCCTGCCGTCGTGCCGTGCACCAGTGGATCGCGCGCCGCCGTCGCCCCGCTGTCGGCAGCGAGTTGCTCGGCTTCATCCGCATCCCAGCTCGGGGGCGGCTCCCACACGATCCGCTTGAACTTCTTTTTGATGCTCGCCAAGAAATCCTTCACCGCAGCCTTGTTGGCGCGAGACGCCGTGAAATCGAGCGGGGCGACGAAGATGGCGAGCTGAGCGTCCAGCTCTCGGCCCACTTCCGTAAGGGTCTTGAGCGCCGTTTCGGTGACTTTCCCCTCGCGAAAGCCCTCTTGACCGATGTCCCGGGGGGCAAGCAAAGCGAAGGCAAACCCAGCGGGCGCCTCGCGCCGCCAGCGGCGGATCGTACCGGTGCCGGGCTGCGCCACGTGCGTCTCCTGCACCTCGACGAAGAGAAATTCTTTGAAATACCGCGTGGCGGGGACGGGGAAGCCTGCGCACCCGATTGTGATCATAGGGCGGCGCGAGCGTAGCACGTGCTCAAGGATCGATGGCGTCCTCGCTGGTGACCGGATGGCCCAAGAGGCTGCGCGCGAGCTTGTGGCCCAGACGGCGACCCACAGCACGGAGGGCGTCGTCATGGTGGAAGCCGGCCTGTCGCGGATCGGGCGCCCCTCGGGACTCGTCGATCGTCACGATGCCCACCGCTCGGATGTCGCCGGTGTCGCGCTGATGCGATGCATCAGGGGAGGAGGCGACCCACGCCCGTCCGACGAGACCGACATCCGTGCCGCGCGCGAGCGGACCACCGCCGGACACGGAAATGCCTTCGCTTGCTTCGTCGGCGCGCAGGACCTCGATCTCGGCGCAGGGCCACCCCTCACCGGGTTCGAGAGCCCCCTCGAGTGCGAGCTCCTCGCGCATGCCGTTAGCGACCTCGTCGCTGGCCACGGCGTCGGGTACGAGCGCGCGCACGACCTTCACGTGCAACTTCACGGGAGACTCGCCGCCATACACCGCGTGGTAGCCGCACGAGATGTGGGCACAGAAAGACACGACGATCACCAGGCGGAGATTCCCCTTTCCTTCCGACGTTGCGACCGTCCTCAATCCGTCACCCCACGATGAAATTGGCGATCTTGCCCTTGACGTAGATGAACTTCTTTTCCGTCTTGCCATCGACGTGCGTGCGGACGCGCTCCTCGGCGAGCGCCGCTTCACGCGCCGCGCCTTCATCGGCGTCCGCCGGGATGGTGATCGTGCCTCGCAATTTTCCGTTCACCTGAACCGCGATTTCGACGCGCTCGTCCTGCACGAGAGCGGGGTCGAACTCCGGCCAAGGCTCGTACGCGAGCGACGTAGAGTGCCCCATCCGTGCCCATATCTCCTCGCCCAGATGTGGCGCGAACGGCGAGACGAGGAGCGCCAGGGCCGCCGCGGCGCGGGTCGGCACGGACTTCATCGAACCGAGGTGCTTGACCAGGATCATCATGGCGCTGATGGCCGTGTTGAAACGGAGCGCTTCGATGTCGTGCGTGACCTTCTTGATCGTCTTGTGAACCAAGCGGGCCGTTGCGTGGTCGTAGGCCGTCGCGTCGTCCGTGAGCGGACCGGTCGCGACATTCCAGGTGCGCTCGAGAAAGCGGCGCGCGCCGTCGATCCCGTTCGTCTGCCACGGTTTCACTTGGTCGAGTGGCCCCATGAACATCTCGTACACACGCAGTGCATCGGCACCGTGCTCGCGCACGACGTCGTCCGGATTGACCACGTTGCCGCGCGATTTGCTCATTCGCTCGTTGTTCTCGCCGAGGATCATTCCTTGATTGACGAGCTTCGAGAACGGCTCGGGATCCTTGACGACGCCGATGTCGTAGAGCGCCTTGTGCCAGAAGCGCGCGTAGAGCAAATGCAGGACCGCGTGCTCCGCTCCTCCCACGTAGAGATCGACGGGCATCCAGTCGTCGTACGCCTTGGCGCTCCAGGCCTCCCGATCGTTTCTCGGGTCGATGTACCTCAGGTAATACCAACACGAGCCAGCCCACTGCGGCATCGTGTTCGTCTCGCGCGCGAACCACCGGCCATCTCTCTGAAAGAAACGCCAATCGGCGATTCGCGCGAGGGGACCCGCGGGGTCCGTGCCGGGCTTGAAGTCGTCGAGGTCAGGCAACCGTAGCGGCAGCTCCGTCTCGTCGACGGCCATCGGTCGATCGTAGTGGATGGTCGGTTTCGCACCGGGTGTCCGCGGATCGCCGTCGCAGGTTACGGGAAAGAAGACGGGGATCGGCTCGCCCCAGTATCGCTGCCTCGAGAACACCCAGTCACGCAGTCGATACGTCACGCGCGGCCGTCCCTTGGCGTGAGCCTCGAGCCAGGTCGAGATGAGACGCCGAGCCTCGGCGGCCGGAATGCCGTCGGGCACCGGCACGTAGGTCCGCTGGTGATGAGTGACAGCGTGGTCGTCCTCCGTGAATGCCTGCGATTGAACGTCCACGGGAGCATGGGGCGTAGCGGCGTTGCGAGGGGCGATCACTTGGACGATCGGCAGCCCGTGCGCCAGCGCGAACGCGTGGTCGCGATCGTCGTGCGCCGGAACGGCCATCACGGCGCCGGTGCCGTACGCGCCGATGACGTAGTCGGCCACCCA
>JALYHX010000604.1 GCA_030776305.1 Myxococcota bacterium | reverse complement strand
CCATGGGACACTGCATTGGCACCACGGTCCTATCGCGTGGGGGAAGTGACCTCACCGTGGTGGGACCATCACCTCCACGCGTGGGGGTAAGCACCCCTCCATGGAGGGACCATGGTCCCAACGCGGTGAGGAAGTGGTCCCAGCGCGATGGGACCGCATCCACCGCGCGAAGGGGAAGGGATGCAACCCCGTTGGGACCATGGTGCCAGTGCGTTGGGACCATGATGCAACCCCATTGGTACCATGGTGCCAGTGCGTTGGGACCACGATGGAACCCCATTGGGACCACGGTCCCATCGCGAAAGGACCACGGTGCAAGCCCACAGGGGACCGATCCCCCTCCCGTGAATCCGCGATGCCATCGTTTTTTCTCTCGTCATTCCAATCCTCTACGAACAATCGACGGCGACTTACCCAAAATAGCCGATCTCGCACCCCATTAACGAATTCCGCGCCCTCTTTCACCCATCGAGGCCCGCCGTACGAATAGCGCCTCTAGTTCTCGTCCGGACCGCCGTCGCCCGAGTCTGATGATGGGATCGCTTCCGCGCGATCCGTCCTCCGTTGCGGGGGGTCGGCGAGCGGCTTGCATGAGGGGGGGCCCATTCATGCCGATCACGGCAGAAAGGAGGCCGTTGTGCCCGAAATGATTCACGAGCATGACGATGAGTTGACGCCAGAAGATGAGCCCACGGAGCGTCTCATGCGCGAAGCGTTCGAGGAGACGCGCGAGCTCGTCCGTCTTGAGGTCGCTCTCGCCCTGCAAGAGGCCAGAACGGATTTCGCACGCGCGAAGAACAGCGCCGCTTTGCTCGGTGCCGCGGCGGGTGTGGCGGTGGCTGCAATCACAATGTTCCTGGTGTCGATTGCGCTGGCATCGTCGACGATGTGGCTGACCGCGCTCGGCATCGCGTTCTTGCTCTCAGGCGGCGTCGGCGTGCTTGGCTATGTAGGCTACAACGCGCTACCGACCCAGCCGATGGCGAGAACCAAGCAACGCATCGAGTCCGAAGTGGCGGAGTTCAAGGAGCGCATCGCTTGAGCGGCGATGCCAAGTCGCAGGAGGAGCTTTCGATCGAAGCCGACGAGGTGCGATCCAAGCTCCTTCGGACCGTGGAAGAGCTTGACCAACGGCGTCACGAGGCGCTCGATCTTCGGTTCCAGATCAAGCGCCATCTGGAACGCCACCTGGAACAAGTCGTCCTCGCATCCGGAGTGCTGGTCCTGGCTACGGCAGGCACCGCCGCGTTCGTCGCCTATCGCCTCGCGACCGCAGTGGACCGCCGGCGCCGCAATCGCTGGCGGCTCGCGAAGTATCTCTGGCAGCGCCCCGAGCGTGCCCTGAGAGCACAGCGGCGGTCGTGGTTTGCGGAAATCGGTCGCTCTGCGCTGGTGGCGCTTGCGGGGACCCTGGTCACGTTGCCGGTCCGGCGCTTACTGACCTCACGCATGGAGAAAACCCGCTCCGGTCCGTCGACGCGTTGACAGATCGCAGAGGCGATCCAACATTGTCTCGCGCGTGGCGTCACCGCCCGCGTCCGGTGTGGCAATCCAGCCACGCTCGGTAGCACCCGCTGAGCGCGACACCGTCTCGGCGAGGAGGTACGACAATGCATCCAGGAATGTTTTGGTGGCACGCGCGGCGACACGCGGCGTGCGGTGAACATACAGGTTGGCACGGCGGCCCGTTCGGAGGCGGCTCCGGTGGAGGCGCCGAGGACTTCGGCGGCGGGGGCGGCGGTTTCGGGGTGCGTCGTCCGTTGAGATTTCTGGCTTACAAGCTGGACCTCGATGACGCGCAGGTTACCGAGTTGGCGACGATCCTGAATGAGCTCAAGACGGAGCGCGCGCAGTCGGAAGTCGATCAGCGGCGAACGACCTCGGCCCTTGCGGACGCGGTAGCCGCCGACGCCTTCGACGAGTCCAAGGCAAAGAGCGCCGCCGATGACCGGGTGAAGAGCACAGAGCGCGTGCAGGCGTCTGTCGGCCGGGCGCTGGGCCGCCTTCACACGCTGCTGCGCCCCGAGCAACGAGCGAAGCTCGCGTACCTGCTTCGCACAGGCGCCTTGGCGATGTAAGCGATCGCAAAGGACACAGCTGAGGCGAACTGCCTCAGGCGGGTCCCCTGGGAACGGCGCCTGTTCTGCGGGCGCCGGTCCGCGGTCGCAGCCGAGGGGGACGTTCTGGTTCCCGGCGGTGCCTCGATCCGGCGGTTCGATATTCGCAAAGACGGCCGAATCGATGAGCGACGACAATATCCAACCCATCCATCGGCCCGTGCGGCCGCAGCCGCCCAACCGCGGGGTGCCCCGTCAGCCATCGGGACCCGCAGTGGGACCTCAGCCACCGACCCCGGGCACGCCACAACCGCCCGGATCGAACGAAACGCCCGCTCCTACCGCGCCGGGGCCTGGCTCCCTGTAGCTTCCCTGCGGGCCGGCGTGGTTAGTATGTGAGAGCATAGATCGGGGCCGAGCGGGTTGCACGAAGGACTGTCGCCCAGTAGGCCAACGTTCTGAAGCGACGGAGCGCTTGGCCTCATGCAAACCTTTTGGTGTGCCTGCGGGACGCGTGTGTTTTTCGAGAACACGCGCTGCCTGACGTGCTGGCGCGAGCTAGGCTTTTTGCCCGATGTGTCCACCGTCTCGGCCCTCGAGCCGACCCGCACGGGCACGTTTTCGACGGGGCACGGCGACTATCGCAAGTGCTCGAATTACGTCGACGAGGGCGTGTGCAACTGGATGGTGCCGGTCTCCGCCGCCGGGCATCTTTGCGACGCTTGTCAACTGAACCATGTCATCCCGAACTTATCCCAGCCCGAAAACCGCATACTGTGGAGGGAGACGGAGAAGGCGAAGCGTCGCTTGATCTACGGCCTGCATCGGCTGAGACTGCCGCTTGTTTCGAAGCAGGAGGACCCGAAGCGAGGTCTCGCCTTCGACATCAAGTCCGATGTCGGCTCGACGCGCGTCGTGACCGGGCACCAGGACGGGTTGATCACGATGAATCTTGCCGAGGCCGACGCGCCGGAACGTGAAAGAGTCCGTGTGGCGATGAAGGAGAGTTACCGCACGCTCCTCGGTCACTTCCGACACGAAATCGGGCATTACTACTGGGACCGTCTCGTTCGCGACTCACCGAACCTCGGGCGCTTTCGGGAGCTCTTCGGCGATGAGAGGGCCAGCTACGCCGAGGCCATCAACTTTCACTACAGCAAAAGTAACAGCGCGCAGTCGGACTACGCCGAGCTCTTCATCAGCACGTACGCGGGAGCGCACCCATGGGAGGACTTCGCGGAAACATTTGCCCACTACTTGCACATGCAGGACACGCTGGAGACGGCGCATTCCTTCGGCTTCACGATGGGCTCCTCCGCCCGCCCGGATACCGGGGACATCCGCGAGTTCGCCCGGTTGTTGGATGAATGGACCGACCTGACCATTGCCCTCAACGCGCTGAACCGCAGCATGGGACTACCCGACGCATATCCGTTTGCCATCTCCGGACGGGTGAAAGAAAAAATTGAATTCATTCACACGCTGATCGGTCGCGCGTGAGCAGACCTGGCTCGCATGTTGCTGTCCTAGACCTCTGTTTGTACCTAGGTGTTCATCGCCGCTTGGAATCCAATCATGACCAAAAACACGCTGCCGCTCGCAGGCGAAATAGCCATCGAGAATGCGCCACAGCAAACCTTGCCCATAGTTTCGGACTCCGTCGCCCATGCTGGTCATGCTGGTGTCGAGCCGGGGACGGTCATCGGCGGCGTGTATAGAGTCCTGGGTCCGCTGGGAAACGGTTCGATGGGGATGGTCCTCCTTGCACACGACGAAACGCTCGACCGGCGCGTCGCGATCAAGTTCGTCCGCAAGGAGATCCTCGACGACAACTTCCGCGAGCGCTTCATGACGGAGGCGCGGGCCATGGCGCGCGTCAGTCACGCGAACGTTCTTCAGATTCACGCGTTCGGCGAGCATGACGGGTCGCCCTACTTCGTCATGGAGCTCGTCGAGGGCGTCACGCTCGAAGACTGGCTCGCCCAGAACAGTTCGCCACCCCCGTTCGATGTGGCGCTGCAAATTCTCGAAGGGATATGCGATGGCGTGTCGGCGATTCACGCCGCGCACACCGTTCACCGCGACCTCAAACCAAGCAACGTCTTGCTCGACGCGAACCTGCGACCGCGCATCGCCGACCTTGGGCTCGCTCTCTTTTGCCGGCCTGATAGGCCCAGCAAGCCCGAGATCGTCGGGACGCCCGCGTACATGGCCCCCGAGACCATTTTCTCAGAGCAAATTGCGCCGGCATTGAGCTCGCGCGCCGACGTGTATTCGCTTGCATGCCTCGCGTACGAGCTCTTCACTGGTCGGCCTCCCTTCCAGGCGGAGAGCAACATGGGCCTCATGGTCCAGCACGCCACCACGCCCGTTCCGTCTCCCAGCAACTTCCGGGGGGGATTGCGGCCCGAGCTCGACGAAGCATTCTTGCGTGCGCTCGCAAAGGATCCAGCGGAGCGAACGGCAACCGCAGAAGCCTTTCGACGCGACATCATCTCCGCCTGTCGCGGCGAGCGAGAACCGGTGAGAATTCTGGTGGCGGAGGACAACGACGACTTTCGCGGCGCGCTGGAGGCCGTTCTGACGGCGGAGTTTTCCGGTGCGGACGTCGAATGCGTCGCGGATGGGCGGGCGGCGCTTGAGGCGTTCGATCGCAAGGCCCCGTCGGTCGCGATCCTCGACCTTTGGATGCCCGGCATCGATGGATTGGAGCTCACGCGCCTCATCCGGGCTCGCGACACATCCGCCACGACTCCTATCATAATCCTGACGGCATCCGGCGGATCGGAGGAGTGGAAGCAGCTGGCTGACAGCGGCGCCGATCGATTCCTCGTCAAGCCCGTCGTCTTGGACGATGTAGTCACGCTGGTCCGTCGCTCGCTGAACGAGCGCGCCAAAGGCGTCGAGCAACCGACCAGCCGCCTGACGCGCTGACGACGGTACTGTTGATGGCATGGCGCTCGCATGCGCGAATGCGAACCCACACGATCGAGGTCGCCATGAAATACGGGCTTCTATGGATGCTTGGAATTCCCATACCCGTGCTGATCATCATCTATCTGATGTTTCACCATTGAACGCGTGAGCCGGCGCCGGCCGTTGCTCCGCTACGAACGCTGTCTCGCGGAGCATGCCGGCGGCCGGAGGCTGATCTTCGGCCGGACCGCCGCGTGCATGCGTGCATGATGGAATCCTGCTCGCATGCTCAAGCTTTGGTCCACGCTCTCCGTCCGAACGCGCAAGTGGCTCACGTGGGGCGCGCTGGTGCTGGGCGCGGGGGCGGTCGTCTACGAGGTCGCATTCAACGCATTCATCTGGACCGGCGCGCTTCAGCGCGCGCTCAGCGCCGACCCGGAGACGTTGCTCGTGCGCTATTCGTCCGGGTGGAGTGTCTGGCCGGGCCATGTCCACGCGCGCACACTGCGCATTCGCAGTCGCGACTCGCACATCGAATTCGAACTGCGCATCGATGAATGTGTCTTCGATGTAAGCCTGCTCGCTCTTGCGAGGCGAAGGTTCCACGTGTTCTGGGTCGACGGCGATGGGGTCGCGTTTCGCGCGCGGCGCATGCTCGACCCGGAGGATGCGACGCCGCAGACTATCGATGCACTTCCGCCGATCGAAGGTTTCGAGCGGGTTCCCTTGAAAGGTCCGCCGAAGCCACCGCCCGACGACGCTCACTATGCACTCTTCACCGTCGCGCTCGATCGTGTGGAGTCCCACTCGACGCGCGAAATCTGGGTCGACGAGACGCGCTTCACCGGCGACGCTCACCTCACGGGCAGCTTCTACCTTCGTCCCGTCCGATGGGCATCCGTCGGCCCCGCACTGGCGGAAGTCGGGACCGGCCAGCTGTCGATGGGCGACGACGTCATCGCGAGCTCGATGAAGGGCTCGCTGTCCGTAACGATCGACGGATTCGACCCGCGTTTGGTCGGGGGCGCAGCCATCATCGCGCGGACCAGCATCCATGCAAACCTCGCAGGTACGCTCGCCGGAGCAGGCCTCATGCGTCGCTGGCTGGGCAGTAGCGACG
>JALYHX010000603.1 GCA_030776305.1 Myxococcota bacterium | reverse complement strand
CCCGTATATTCCCGAAGATTGATGCCATAGAGAAGGCGCGGATCGATGCCTTGCCACCATTTCCCGACGCCGTCCGACAACGAGAGATTGACCGCGTCGTACGGAACGCCGAGCTTGCCCTGGTTGTTCGTCACGTCACTGCGGAATGCGCTTTGCCACCACCACCACGTGTATTCATGATGGAAGGTGACGCCAAAGTGCATCCCCGCAGCGCGAATCGCAGTCTTCCATTCTCCGAGAATATCGCGATGGGGGCTCAGCGTGACCGAATTCCACGGTTGATACCGGGAGTTCCAGTTGTCGTATTGGTCGTGGTGAACGCCTTGAATGAGCAGAAAGCGTGCCCCCGCGTCGCTATAGATCTTCGTCAGCGCTGCGGGATCGAGCGCCGTCGGATTCCAGTTCTGGAGAAAGTCCTTGTAGCCGGCAACCGACGGGTGCCCGAAGTCTCGGATATGGTTCGCGTAGGCGGGGCTGCCCCACGTGGCGTTCTCGATGTACATCTTTCGCGCGTACCAGTCGCCGCTTTGGCCGGCGGCCTGGGGTCCGAAATGCACCCAAATGCCGAATTTGGCCTGACGTAGCCAAGCAGACTCTTTGGCGGAGTAATTGCTCGCAATCGATGCCCACGTCGGGCCGAAGGGGCCGGACTCGATCGCAAAGTCCATTTTGACTTCGGGAAAGGTGGCGGGATCTCCCATCGGGACGGATCCCAGGGGACGCGCTGCCGGAATCGGCGGCATCGGCGCCAACGTGGGCAGAAGAAACATCGTCGCGTCGCCGGTGACCGCACCATCGGCCGCGTCGACTGACATGTCACTTCCGTCCACTGCGCGAGCGCCAGCGTCAGCACCGACGAGACCCCCGTCCAGGGCCGCAGCGCCACCGTCGTCGCCCGTTGCAGCGGCGGCGTCATTTCCCAGCGCGACCTGGGCTCCATCGTCTCGCGCCGCAGCGCCGTCCGGGATCACCCCCGCGCCGTCGACTTGCGCCGTGCCCGATCCGGCGTCCCGCGCGGTCTCGTGCACCGAGCATCCCAGGGTCATCCATGCAACCCCGATCGAGACAGCGGCGACCAAGCCCCCCAGGTTCGAACGGTCTCCCATCTTTGAGCGATCGTGTTTCATTGCGACGAAGTCTATTGGACTCCCAGTCGACCCGCGAGAGTCTCGTTTGGCGCATGACCATCCGGCGGCAGCGGTCCCCCGCACCGATGGCTCTTCGTAGCTCGGGCCCTCGAACCCCGCCTCGGGCACAGAGTGCATCATTGCGTCAAGGACACGTCGGCTTGAGCTGCGGCGCCAGCGAAGCAACGTTCGCCTGGTAATTGGACGGAGAGCCGCTCACGTTTACGGCGACCACGCCCTCGCTGATCCGCGCATTGATCGTCGCTGCCGATTGATTCGACCACGTATCGCTGGCTTGAGACAGTCCAGCACTCTCGTCGACGAGGATCTTCTTGTGGGTCAATCCATTCAGGTGCGCGTACGTGTCGGTCGCTCCGTTGTAGCTTTGCGCATTCGTGCCTGAGCTGATGAAACCACCGTTGTTGCCGACGCCGGTGGTCCACACCAAGTCGTAGTTGGCTTGGGCCATCGCGGACCAAAAGTTGTCCGTCACGGCATCGGTGTTCCAGGTCGAATGATCGATGGCCACGATGGCATTCGGCATGTTGGTCTTGATGGCGGTGGTGATCAGAGCAGCAAGCTGTCCAAGTTGAGCGTACGTAAGCGGCTGCGACTGGGTGCTCGCGGCGTATTGCACATAGTCTCCCTCGAGGAGCCATATCAGCGGCTTGGTCGGCCATACCTTGTAGCTTTGCTGCGCATACCAGGCGTACATTTGGACGATCTTGTTCGAGGCGCAGATCTGGCCTGCCGGGCATCCGCTGTTTGCCGGTCCGAGGATGAGAGCACCGCCGCCCGTCGTCAGGTTTGGACCCTTGGTTTGATTGCCGTCCGGCAGACCATTCGCGTGCCCGTAGAAACCGATGACGTATGCGTAATACGCCGGTATCAGGTTGGTCGATGCCAGCTTGCTGAGCCAGTTGCAAGCGTTGCAAGACGTCACGTTGCCTGATGCATTCACTTCCGAGCCGGTCCAGGTCGTCACAAAGCCCAGCCAGGCATAAGATCCGAGAGAACCCCCCGGACTTGGCTCTCCCCAAGTGAACTTGCAGAACGGATTCGACCCGGTGGTTGCTGCATCGCTCGGGGATCCGGCGGGAGATCCATCTGGTCCGGCGTCAGCAGGAGCACCGGAAACGGAACCAGAGGACGAGCCACTGTCCGGCCGCTGCGTTGGACCCGAACCCGAACCCGAATTGGATGCTGCCCCCGAGCTCGAAGAGCCGCTCGAGTTCGGGGACGCGCCGGCATCCGCGGTCGAACGGACACCGGAGCCGGAGCCCGAGCCGGAACTCGGACCAAACCCCGCGTCAACAGCACCACCGAATGAATCGCTCGTTGCCGGCGGTCCACATGCGGCCGCGATCGACCCAATGACGAAAAGGGACACACCCAGTCGGGCGCAGATGACGGGCTTGTTCAGTTTCCACCGACATACGCGGGCGCGGAATCTCATCTCTCTTTTCCGCAGTGGCACAAGCGCCTTTTTCGGCTCATGCCCGCTGTCGGCGAGGAGGGTCACGGGCGGATGGTCACGAGAGGGGTGGCGAGGATTAATCCGCCCATGCGCGAGCGACTTGTTGCAGCATGACGACCCATGCGTCTCCCGCTGGAACTGAGAACTGAGCGCCTGGTCCTACGCGCCCCGCGCACCGAGGATGCCCAGACGATTTTCGCACGCTACGCGTCGGATCCGGAGGTTACGCGGCTCGTCTCCTGGCCGCGTCATGAATCCATTCATGACACGCAAGCTTTCCTCGCGATGGCCGCTCGGCAGCGGGAGGACGGGACCGCATTCGCCTATCTGATCGAATCGGAACGCGACGGGCGACTGCTCGGATGTACTGGACTCACGATCGAAGACTCCCATCGAGCGACGACCGGCTACGTGCTGGCGCGTGACGCGTGGGGCCAGGGCTATGCCACGGAGGCGCTCCGGAAAATTGTCGCAGAGGCGCAAGCAGTGCTCGGGGTGACGCGGGTGTCCGCGCTCTGCCATGTCGCCCATGCCACCTCCGAGACGGTCCTCGGCAAAGGGGGCTTTGTCCGCGAAGGAACGCTCCGCGGCCACACCGTGTTTCCGAACCTGGGGGTCAGCGAACCTCAGGACGTCGCGATCTGGGCGCTGGTGAAGACCGCTCAAATCGCACACGCGGAGGACGTCCGATTGGAACAGCCCGAGCGAATCGCCCGCCGCATCGCTGCGCGACACGGAGTGCCTGACTTGGTCGAACTCCTCAGCGGTGCGATGTCGGGCAGCGAGCTCACATCTGTGCTCCTTGCCGTTTCGAGCAAGCGCGCCGGCAAGGC
>JALYHX010000602.1 GCA_030776305.1 Myxococcota bacterium | reverse complement strand
GGCGTCAGCGGAGGTGGATCAATCCACCAAAGCTCGGGGCAGAGCGGCGGCTGCGGATGCATGACCGCTGCGCGCACCGATTCGACGGCAAGGTTCGCCTGGTTTGGCGGAGTCGTGCTCGCCGGAGCCTGGATCCACCGCAGGCGGCGAACTCGAACCGAGACCCCGGAGTGAGCGTCCACCCGAACAACTCCTGGCTGAGGCATCAACGACAGACAACGTCGTGCGCCCCCGTGTGCGGGTCGGACCAGGAAGTGGCTGGTCGCGTCGTCGAGACGGGTGGCAAGGAGGAGGTGATCCTCGGCCGGGCTACGTGATGCACGAGCCGGACACCGGGCTGCCTTTGGTGACAAACGTGGACATCAGGCGCGAAGAACACACGGATGGTGATCGCGGGAAGGAACTGGTCTGGCGATGAGCGACCAGATCCCGTCGAAGGTCCTCCCCATGTTGACGGAGACCCATCGTCGGTTCCTCGCGTTCGTCGAAGCGAGGGTCGGGAGCCGCGCGGACGCGGAAGAGATCCTCCAATCGGCCTTCGTGCGCGGGATGGAATCGGCAGCGACCGTGCGCAAAGACGAGAGCGTGATGGCGTGGTTCTACCGGATCCTTCGCAACGCAATCATCGACCACTACCGCCGTCGCGGCACCGAACAACATGCACTCGACCGGTTCGCCCGGGAAATGCCCGACGACGCGAGCGACGCACCCGCGGACCTGCAAGACGACATCTGCGCGTGCGTCGGTGATCTCGTGCGCACGCTGAAACCCGGCCAAAAGGAGATCCTCCAGCGCGTCGACCTCGATGACGGGACGGTTCATTCGTTTGCGGCGATGGAAGGTATTACGGCAGGTAGCGCCCGTGTTCGTCTGCACCGAGCCCGCCAGGCACTCCGAGAACGCGTGCAGACTACGTGCGGGACATGTGCCGAGCACGGTTGCCTCAACTGCACGTGCCGGCGTGCGCCCACGTCGTCATCTTGATCTTTCGTATCCATGTATTCGGGAGGACCGCCTGCAAGCTTGGGGAAGAACGGGAACAAAGAGTGCTGATGGACAGAGCTGACCGTAAGGAATGCACCTCACCAAGCTCACGGCCGATCTCGCGGCCACCGCGTCGATGAAGACGGTCCGCGCGAGCGCCTATGCATAGTTGAAAAGCGCCATGAAGCCGAAATCCATGTGGAGCTGCTGATGGCAATGGAAGAGGGTCGTACCGGGATTGTCCGCTACGAAGTCGAATTCGACCTCCTGAAACCCGCCAACCATCACGACATCCTTGATCACGCCGGCGGTCGGCTTACCCCCAACGCGCGTCAGTTCGAAGCTATGCCGGTGGAGGTGGAGGGGGTGAATGTCGTCGCTCGCGTTGCGAAACTTCAGCCGGTAGCGGCGTCCTTGATGGAGGGTAAGCATCGGCTTCATTCGCTCCATCGAGAATGCTTCGCCGTTCAGCGTCCACCGGTTGAAACCGTGAATTGCGGCGTTTTGCTTGCCGATCGTCATCTCGATCGTCTCGTCCGGCGCTGTCGGCAATGTCCCGATTTTGCCGAATCGACCGTAGTCCCACCGAGATGGCTTCGGTTTCACCCATTGCGGTTTGCCAGCGCGACCCGCGTATTCGACGACGACTCCCATTCCGCGGCGGCGGTCGTCATCAGCCAGATCGCCCATGATCCAAACGCCCGGATCGTTCATCTCGACGACGGCGGAGATCCGTTCGGCGGTGCCGATCCACAGCACGGGTACATCCGCGGGCGCCGGCACTGGGTTGCCGTCCAGTGCCACGACCCGGAAAATGTGACCAGGCAAGGCCAGACTGCGGATCTCCGTCGCGCTTGCATTGAGCACGTGGAATAGCACGCGCTCGCCCTGCTTGACGCGAATTGGCTCGCCATGACCGAGCATCCGGCCATTAATGCTGAATGCCCGATAGCCGACTTCGAAACCATTCGGTGTGCCCTTGGCGCGCTCGTCGGCAGTCTTCCCGATTTGCTGCAAAGCCTGGACCGGATCTCCCGCGAGAATGTCCATTGCCATGTCGCCGGCACGGGTGAAAAACGGCGCAAACTCCTTCAGGACCAGGAAGACCTCACGGTCATAGGATCCGAGATTGTCCCTGGGCTCGACGTACACTGGTCCGACCTGACCGGTGTAAGTGCCGCGGTTGAGATCGCTCCCGGCCACGACATGCGTGTGATAGAAGCGAAAGCCCGACGGCTTCGGTACGAAAGCGATCCGGCGCATGTCCCTCGCGGGCACGAAAGGTGTGCCTTCCTCTGACGCGCCATCGACCTCGCTCGGTATCATCTGGCCATGCCAGTGGACCAGTTCCGGCGTATCGGTGTCGTTGTGAATGTCCACCACGACCCGCTGCCCTTCTCTGAAACGCACGAGCGGTCCGGGGAACTGGCCATTGTAGAGCGTGGTCGACATGATCTGATCATCCGCCAGTTCGACGAGCCCAGTCGCAATACGTAAGACATAATGCGCCTTTTCGACGTCGGGCCTTTTATCTGAATTGGGATTCGTCGCAGCGCTCGGTTGGACGATTTGGGTCTTGCATGCGTCCAGCAGAATTCCTGCGCCGAAGAGCGTTGTCTGGGACAAGAAAAGGCGACGCGACCGGTCCATGGCGTTGCTTTAACGCGTTCCATCCAGTTCACAAGAGGTTGACCGTCTGGCCCGCTGCGTCCGAATTTGACGCGTATCCGCCTGGAGACGCGTCGTTGGATCCATTGTGCGCGGCTCGGTTACCCTTGAGTCGAGCCCGGGGACCGCCGCGGATCATGCACCAGCGACCGATACCGTCGCGGAGGCGTTCGTGCAGGTCCCGCAGCCAGCACCGCTGGGCTCCGTCGTCGTCGCCTTCGGGGCGATGGTCTCGTTCACGAGAGCCCTGCCATCGACCGACAAATCGATGGAGACCTGCGACGCGAGGCCCGATGCGGCGTCGGTCCCGAAGCCGTGCGGCAAGACGCTTACCGTCATCTGAAACTGCCCGGCAATGCAGTTTGCACTGGAGGCCAGCCTGCCGCAGGCTCCGGCGTCGTTGCACGTCGGCTGTGGTTGCGGGCAGAGCTGCGCCAGGGTGAATGTGATGTCCGTCGCGGAACAGGTCCCTTGAACGATGCCTGTCGGCGGAGGATCAGCAATACTCAATGTGCACTGCGTCGCCCTTCCATCGATGTTCAAGTCGAGTGTGTACACTCCCGCTGACCACGCGTTGTTTGGGGAGTGCAGCGTGATGGTCGTCTGGTCGCAGATAGCGACGATACCGGTGCAGCTGTGGCTCGTGAAAAGTGTGCACGATGTGCTCGCCACGGCGCATGCCAGCAGGCTCGCTCCCAAAATTGGATTCACGTGGCGAGGCTACCACCTAATCCGCGCGCGGCAACGGGCGCGACCGTGATGGCCATGCGGCGTGGACCTGCCGGAGGCCTCGAGGTATGACGACTTCACCCCGACCTCCTGCGGAGCGCATGAAACGAGAATCCCTCCTTGCTGCCACTATCCTCTTCGCGCTGGGTTGCGACACCAAAGCAACGGCGAATCCCACATTCGATATGCTCCCCGCGCCGGGCGACGGCGGCGCTCTCATGCACGTCGACGCCGACGCCGGTGCGGCACTCTCGACGTCAGTCGACGGCGATCGCGATGTTGCCCCAATGGACGCAACGGCCGATGCGAACCCGCCGATCCTCTACTCGTTGTGCCCGGACGGCATGGCCCCGACCTTTTCGAGTATCGCGACGCAGATGCTGTCGACCGGCAGTTGCGGGAGCGATCAGAACGACTGTCATTCGTCGATCGGCGCGCGGCCCAAGCCGGAAGGCGGGTGGGGCAGTCTGCTCGACTTTTCACTCGATGCCGCGAGCATCTACCAGGAGTTGATCGGCGCGGATGGGGGTGGCCACAACGCGACCAACGTCGACGGCGACGCGGGAGGCTTGCTCCTCCGGGTCGCCTCGGGCAAGGCCGACGCGAGTATGCTTTTCATCAAGCTCGCGCCTCCGACCGACCCCCGGTTCGGCGTTGCGATGCCGCCGGGAAAGACACTGTGTCCGGCCGCGATCGATGCGGTGCAATCGTGGATCGACAACGGCGCCGCCGCGAATTGACGCTCAAGACGGTGGTTCGACGACCCGGATACGGAGCTCGGCCAGCTGCTCGGGGGATACGCTGTTCGGCGCATCGGTCATCAGATCCGTCCCTTTCTGAGTCTTGGGGAACGGAATGACGTCACGAAGGCTCTCGGCACCGCTCACGAGCATCGCGAGTCGATCCATACCGATGGCGATTCCGCCGTGCGGCGGCGCTCCAAACTTGAGGGCATCGAGTAGAAAACCGAACTTGCCACGCGCCTCTTCATCCGAGATTCCAAGCGCGCGGAACACCTTCGCCTGCACCGCCGGGTCGTGGAGACGAATCGACCCGCCCCCGAGTTCGAACCCGTTGAGCACGAGGTCGTAGCGCCAGCACAAGACCTTACCGGGGTCCGTGTCGAGCAATGCGCCAGAATCGTCATGCGGACGCGTGAACGCGTGGTGGGCAGCGACCCAGGTCTTCTTCTCGTCGTCGTATTCGAAGAGCGGTGGGTTCACGACCCAGAGGAACTTCCATTGGCCGCCGTGGCCGCTCTCGGGGATGAGCCCCAGCCGCTTGCCCAGATGGACCCGCAGATTGGCCATGACCGTCTGAACGGTGCTCTCGCGGCCGAACTGGAAGAGAAGGAGATCTCCTTCATTGGCCCCTGCCCGCGCATTGATCGCACGCCGAAGCTCGGGCGTGATCGTCTTGGCGAGCGGGGACTGCACCCAGCCGCCTTCGGCATCGATTCGCGCGCGGGCGAGGCCTTTGGCGCCCATTCCCTTCACGAACTCCTCGAGCTTGTCGATCTCCGTTCGGGACAACTTGCTCGCCGAATCCGCCGGGACGCGGAGAGCTTTCACGATTTCTGCCGGGAGGTCGCGCCGGTACTCGCCCTTCGCGAACTTGTCGGCAATCGTCCTCCAAAACGGCAATCCACCACCGCCGTGCTCGATCACCTCATCGGTCAGATCGACGTGCGGCAAGCCGAAGCGCAGATCCGGCTTGTCGTTTCCATACTGCCCCATCGACACGTCGAACGGCATCTGCGGAAAACGTCCGTCCGCATAGAGCTGCCGGAGGTCGACCCCGAGCACCTCTTTCCATACGCGGAACACGAGCCCCTCGACGACGCGGAATACGTCGTCCTGGTTCACGAAGCTCATCTCGACGTCGATTTGCGTGAACTCGGGCTGCCGGTCGAGGCGAGGATCCTCATCGCGGAAGCACTTGACGACCTGGAAGTACTTGTCGAAACCCGCGACCATGTAGAGCTGCTTGAAGAGCTGTGGACTCTCGGCGAGCGCATAGAACTTCGCCGCGTGCTGGCGCGAGGGCACGAGGAAGTTGCGCGCCCCACCCGGCGTGTATTTCACCATGAAGGGGGTCTCGAGCTCGAGAAAGCCCTGCTCGTCGAAATAACGGCGCGTCACCTGGTGAATCCGGTGGCGAATGCGCAGCGTTCGCTGAAGGGGCGCGCGACGAAGGTCGAGATAGCGGTACTGAAGCCTCTTCTCTTCTCCCGTGTCGATCTGGTCCGCAATCTCGAATGGCGGCGTTTCGCTCTTGTTGAAGACATCCAGCTCGACGGCATGGACTTCGATGTCGCCCGTCGCAAGCTTCGGATTTCGGTTGGTGCCACGCAGCCTGACGATTCCGCGGACGCCGACCACCCACTCGCTGCGCAGCACGCGCGCCAGATCGTGCGCGGCTCGCGGCAACTCGCCATGGCCGGCCAGCTCGGGATCGAAGACCAGCTGCGTGATCCCCTCGCGGTCGCGCAAGTCGATGAATACGCACCCGCCGTGGTCGCGGTAGTTGGCGACCCAACCGAAGAGGACGGCGGTCTTGCCCTCGTCGGCGGCGCGCAACTCGCCGCAGTGGTGGGTGCGTTTCAGCTCGTCGATGAATCGGGCCATGAGGGGGCGCAATGTACCGTTTCTTGGGACGATCGGCGAACCCGCGAGTAAGGTCGGCGGCGCGATGGAGGCGCCGACCTCGGAGCGACGCGATGCCGCACTCGCGGGTGCGCCGAGCCGCGGGCAGCGCTGGATAGACACAGTGACCCTTGCCGTCAGCGCGCTCGCGCCGGCATGTCTTGCGGCAATGCACGTTGGCAACGTTGCCGACGCGGCGCACGACGTGGGTGTGGCGCGCGTCCTTGGCCTCGATCCGCAGCCGTGGCGCGCGCTCGACGTGGCCATCGGGGTCTTGCTGACGGCGGTGCCCGTGGGGACCCTTGCAACGCGCGCGGCGATGGCGGGCGCGGTGCTCATCGGATGGGGCGGGGTCGTGC
>JALYHX010000601.1 GCA_030776305.1 Myxococcota bacterium | reverse complement strand
GAGCGCGGGCTCTGCGGTCCTCGGCGTGCGGTCTCCCAGGGCCGTCACGGCGGCAAGCAAGACGGGAAAGCGATCGCCCGTGATGATTGTCACGTCGCGAAGCATCGTCACGATCGCATCGGCGAGCGCGGTTTGGCCCCGCTCGTACAAGTGGCCGAGGGCACGCGCAGCCTCCGCGCGCTCTGCCGGGCCAAAGTCGTCGGACGAGAGCACGCGCGAGAGTTCCCCACGCGTGTCGGTCCCGGTCGCCCGCCCGAGCGCGCGCACTGCGTAGATGCGAGCCGGGCCTGGCCGACGAAGTGCCGAGCGCGCTGCAGCGATAAGTCTTGGCTCGAGTGGGTCGTCCGCAGACCCTTCGATGCGACCAAATGGATAGAGCGCAGCGTCCAAGGGATCTGAGTCTTGAGCCAGGTCGAGAAGTGCGAGGCGGGATTCGGTGGACAAGGACCCTCGCTTGGCGGCGAAGTCTCCCAGGGCATACACCACCGCCTCGTCTAGCTCGCGACGTCGCGGGACGGTCGCCGATGAGCCCTGACCTTGCGCCATTGCGCTCGCCCGCAGGCACGCCCGGAGCGTTTGATCGGTCGAACCGCCCCCGCAACGACCGAGAGCGCGAACGATGGCCGTACGGGCGTCCCATGGGGATCGGGCGCGCTCGGCATCCAGTGACGCCAGTCGACCGACCAGCGCGCGCTCGTGACGTTCTTCGCGTCCCTTGCACGACTCGCCGAGTCCGAACGCGGCCCATGCGATCGTCGCGTCGTCGTTGTCCTGCAGCGCGCGCAAAAGCGGTTCGTCGTCCGTGTCCAGGATGCGGGCGAAGGCGCGAGCGGCCATACGGCGTACCACCGGATCGCGGTCTCTTTGGGCTTCGGGCGGGACATCTCGTGCGCGCCGGAGGTCTTCGGCCTTTTCGATCTCAATCTGGATTGCGCTGGACGCTGTCCGGACGCCGGCTGAGGCGGAAGTGTCCGGCGACGCGCGCCTCGAGCACGCAGCGAGCACGCAGAGCGCGAGCGTCATCTGAAGCCAGACCAGCGCGCGCTCTCGGCAGCGCCACCAGACGCGTCGGGTCCAGTGCGCGTCGTATCGCTGGGCTGCGACACCCTCGGCCGAAATGCCCGCACGTCGGAAGAGCGCCACCGCCCGCGGCAAATGCCATTCGCAAGTGACCACCGCCGCGTGCGTGATCGCGCGGCGCGCCATCGCTGCAGCGGTGAACCGGGCGTTGTCCCCCGTCGTGAGCGAACAGCGCTCACGCACGAGCGCATGTTCCGGCACCCCGCGCGACACGAGCTCCCGCGCCATCACGTCCGCTTCGACGAGACCGTTCCAATTGCGACCGCCGCTCGCGATGACGATCGCTCGCCCTTGCCCACGCTGCGCATACGCAAGCGCCGCCGCGTCGATGCGGCGCGCGAGAGCCTCCTGGCGCAAGCGACCGAACGGATCGACGCGAACGCGACACCCGAGCACGACGATCGCCTCGACGATGGGCTGCGCCGCCCGCGAGTGAGGCCGTTCTGGCATGCAGACAAGGAATACCCTTCGCCGCGCGAGCGAGGTACTCTCTCGCGTTGCGCGACTAATTTGGGAGCCAACAGCAGAATGCACATCACCTTCTGGGGAGTTCGCGGCAGCATTCCCACACCGGGGCCGAGCACCTCCCAGATCGGAGGAAACACGAGCTGCGTCGAGGTGCGCGCCGGCAAGGCCATCCTCATCTTCGACGGCGGCACGGGGCTGCGACTCCTGGGAAGGAAGCTGCTTCGCGAAATGCCGCTCGAGGCTCACATGTTCTTCAGCCATGTGCACTGGGACCACATTCAGGGTTTCCCTTTCTTCGAGCCCGCGTTCGTGGCGGGTAACGTGTTCCATCTGTACGGCGGCAACAACGTCTCGCGAACGCTGGAAGAGACGCTTGCGGGCCAGATGGACCATCCGAACTTTCCCGTGCACTTGACAGCAATGGGCGCGAGAATGTCTTTTCGCGACCTGGGGGAGGGCGAGACGGTGGAGATCGATGACGGCTCAGTGGGCCGTGTCCTGGTCACCAACGCGAGAGGCAACCATCCACAAGGTGTCTTTGCGTTCCGTGTCGATCACGGCGGGCAAGCCATCGTCTACGCGACCGATACCGAACACTACGAAGGGCGGATCGACGACCGGCTCCTCAAGCTCGTTCGCGGTGCTGACGTGCTGATCTACGACTCCCAGTATACCCCCGAGGAGTACGAAGGAGCGGCGGGTATGGCCTCGAAGAAGGGCTGGGGTCACAGCACGTTCGAAGAGGGAGCAAAGCTCGCGAAGACGGGGGGCGCACGCAAGCTGGTGCTTTTCCATCACGACCCGGCTCAGATCGACGCCGCAGTCCGCGACAAGGAGATGCGGGCACGCGCGCTGTTTCCCGAAGTCGTGGCCGCGTACGAAGGGCTGGACATCAAGGTCTAGGCTCGACCCGGCTTTTCCGGCCAAGCTCCCAAAGCCTACGCGAAAATCCTGCGCTAGCCATGGTCACGGAACTACAGCATTGCGCGCAATGCCTTGGCGTCACCATTCCTTTCGACGTTTTCCAATATGGCACTTCCCATGCACGCTCCGCGCGCGATGCATGCTCACAGAATGTCGGTGTCGAACGACGTGCGGCTCGACCGAGGCGCAGAGCGGGAGCTTGCGAAACGGTGGCGGGCGGGCGACAGGCGCGCGGGTGATAGACTCGTCGCGGCCGGCCTTCCGCTCGTCGTCGCCATCGCGCTCGAGTACCGTCGATGGGGTCTGCCGATCGAGGACGTCATCCAGCAAGGCAATGTCGGACTGCTTCGCGCGGCGGCAAAGTTCGACCCGGACAGAGACTGCCGATTGGCAACCTACGCGGCGTACTGGATCCGTGCAGAGATTCGCGACTACGTCGTGCGCGGATATCGCGTCGTACGCATCGGCACGACGAAGGGCGAGAAACGCGCGCTGCGTGCCTACCGAAAGACGCGCGAAAGCGATCCGGCCGCGCTCGCCGCGGCGAGCGGGATGACTCGCGAGAAGGTCGAGAAGCTCCTCCCCCTGCTTGTCGGACGGGAGACGAGTCTGGACGCCGAGACCGACGATCGAGGCGCGATGCTCGACCGACTTGCCGGTTCATCGCCGACGCCCGAGGACGAGGCGAGCAGGGAAGAACTGGGACATCGCCTGCGCGTCGCTGTCAACCGCGCGCTTCGCGATCTGCCAGACCGCGAGCGAATGATCGTACGCGAGCGACTGATGGCCGACGAGCCGCAGACGCTTCAGGAGCTCGGTGTGAGGCTGGGCGTAAGCAAGGAGCGGGTACGACAATTGGAAGGACGCGCGCGGGAAAAGCTTCGTGCCATACTCGAAGGGCTGCGCGCCGAAGCCGCTTAATGTAAGAGCTTGCGCCATGGGCAATTCTTCAGTGCCGGAGAAGGAAGTCGCTCTCGTCACGGGCGCCGCCGGCGCCCTGGGGTCCGAGGTGGCCCGCACGCTCTTCCGCCGTGGATACAAGGTCGTGCTGGTCGATACGAGCACGAGTGCCGAGCGGCTGGTGCAGCTAGCGGCGACGTTGGGCAACGCCAGCGTCGTCACCGGCGACATCGCGGCCGAGGCAACGTGGACGGGCGCCATAACCCGCATCGAGCGCGAGCTCGGGGCGGCTCCAACCGTGGCGGCGCTCATTGCTGGCGGGTGGCGTGGTGGAAAGCCACTTCACGAGGAGCAGAGCGATGATGTGTGGCGCGCCATGATGAGCACCAACGTCGACACCGTGCACCGGTCGCTGCAGGTCCTTTTGCCGGCGATGGTTGCACGCAAGCGCGGGAGCATCGTCGTCGTCGGGTCACGCGCGGCGGTGCAGCCGGCGACGAGCACCGGGGCCGCGGCATACGCCGCCGCAAAGGCCGCGGTGGTGGCCCTCGCTGAGGCGGTTGCCGCGGAAGTCGTGGGTCATGGCGTGCGCGTCAACGCAATTCTCCCGAGCACGATGGACACGCCTGCGAACCGCAAGGCTATGCCTTCGGAAGATCCGAGTCGCTGGGTCTCGCTTGGATCGGCAGCGGGGGTCGTGGCGTTTCTCTTGAGCGATGACGCGCGCGATGTTTCGGGAGCCGCCGTGCCGGTGTATGGCGGAGCTTGACTAACCCCAACCCGACAAGCCGACGGCACAAGAGCGCCATAGCGCTCGAAATAGGGCGCGCGCTCGGTTTATCGAATCCTCACATAGAGTGACTATGCTCCGGTTCGAAAATCTCCGCGCCACGCCCTCTTTCAAGCGCTCTGGCGCCATTCTGCTCACCGCTCATTGTCGGATTGGGGCCAAATGATCCCTCGCTACACGCCCGCTGATTTCGCCGACCTCTGGTCGCAGGGTCGCCGCTATGCGGTCTGGCTCGACGTCGAGCTCGCGGCCTGTCAGGCCATGGAGCAAGCCGGGCTCGTGCCTCACGGTACCGCCGCGACCCTGCGCGGCAAAGCGCTGGTCCTCGATTCGGCGCGCATCGCTGAGATCGAACGAACCGTGAAACACGACGTCATCGCATTTTTGACGCATGTCGAAGAGCTCGCCGGCTCGGAGGCGCGCTGGCTGCACCGCGGCATGACGTCGAGCGACGTCCTCGATACGTCGCTGGCCCTCCTGCTGCGCGATGCCGCCGTGAAGTTGCTGGCGCGTTGCGATCGTCTTCTCGCCGTGCTGGCCAAACGTGCGCGCGAGCACGCCAAGACGCCGATGATCGGGAGAAGCCATGGCATTTTCGCCGAACCCATCACGTTCGGGATGGCACTCGCCGGCCATCACGCAGAGATTGCGCGCGGCCGAGCTCGGATCGAAGCGGCTCGACGCGAAATTGCCGTGGGCAAGATCGCCGGTGCCGTCGGTACATATGCCCATCTGTCGCCGGAGATAGAAGAGCGCGCATTGGCGTCCCTGGGCTTGAAGCCAGAGACGGTCGCCACGCAGGTCGTCGCGCGAGATCGGCACGCTGCCTATTTCGCATCCATGGCGCTGCTTGCAGCGGGAATCGAGCGGCTCGCGACGAACGTTCGCCACTGGCAGCGGAGCGAGGTCGCCGAGGCAGAGGAGTCATTCACCATCGGCCAAAAGGGGTCGAGCGCGATGCCGCACAAGCGCAACCCCATTCTCAGCGAGAACCTGAGCGGCCTGGCGCGCGTGGTACGAGCGACCGTAATTCCCGCCCTCGAGGACGTGGCGCTCTGGCACGAGCGCGACATCTCCCATTCGTCCGTAGAACGGATGATCGCCCCAGACGCGACCGCAACGCTCGCCTTCATGCTCGATCGCGCCGCCGAGCTGGTGGAGGGACTCGTCGTCTATCCCGAGAACATGAAGAGGAACCTTGAACGCGCGGCGGAGCTGTACTTTGGCGAAGCCGTGCTGCTGGCACTTGTCGAGGCCGGAATGGCGAGGCAGGACGCTTATGTGCATGTGCAGCGGAACGCGATGCGTGCGTGGCGCGGAGAAGGGCGGTTCCGCGATCTGCTGGCGGGCGACGCGGAGATCAGCGGGACGTTGACCGAGGCGAGGCTGGCCGATTTGTTCAACCTCGATCATGCGCTCGCGCACGTGCCGGCAATCCTGGAGCGCGCGCTGGAGGGCTTCTAGCTTAGTCCCCAGGAGCCGAGGGCGGACCCCGTCAGGATCGCCTCCGGGGCTCGTTCGAGCGGTTTTCGGAGTCGGCTTTGCGTACGTGATGAATCGAATGGTTTTGATCTCGCGGACGAGCCGCGGGAGAAGGCGCGGCGCAAGGCGACGTCCGCATGCGTTCGCTCACAATGAACCGAGTGAACCGAGCGGGCGCATCAAGCTTTCGAGCAACCGAGTTGCCACGCCCGTCCCGTCCTCGTGAGCCATTGCACTCGCTAGCTCCGAAGCCCGTAGCCTACGAGGTTCCGACTCGACGGCCTCGCGAATGAGCGACGCGACTTGGTCGGGCTTCGCCTTCCAAAAGGACAGGGGCTGGCCCGCCGCGCCGACCTCCTGCAGGCGCGTCGCCCATAGCTTCTGCTCGAAGATGAACGGCAATACCACCGAAGGGTTTCCTGCACGGAGAGCGGCGTGCGTGGTTCCAGCTCCGCCATGATGAACGACCGCAGAGCACAGGGGCGCGAGGTGGCGGTGCGGGGCCCAAGGCTGGAAGTAGAGATCGCCATCGTGACCCTCGGTGGCCTCGGTCTTGGTCTGTATGATCGCCCTCACTTTCGCGGCGCGAGCGGAGGCTATGAGAAGGTCCCGAGCGCGCCCTGGAGCCAGGTGCTCCATGGAGCCGAGCGAAAGCAGCACGGGTTTGGATCCACGTTCGATGAACGCGCTCAGCGCGGATGACGGCTCCCACGGCTCGACGTGCGAGGGCATGACGAAGTCACCGCAAACGCGGTGGAGATCGCTCCAATCCGGAGGGGGCGGCCAGAACGCAGGGCTAGCCGCCAACAGGTTGAGGCGATCCGAAAAAAGCGCGTCGGAGATCGCGTGACGCACGGGGGGAAGGCCCTTCTCGGCAAAGAACTTCGCCGCCGGACCTCGAAAGCCCATGTCCAACATTAGGTCGAGCAGCGCCCAGCCGGGGCGGTTGAGCCACCGCCACGTGGGTAGCCCCGGCGGCGGAGCGTGCTTGGAGCGAACGATGCCGGGGTAGTAGTGGACGGCCACGAACGTTGCTCCGCTGCGGATCGTCGCTGCCTTGACGCACCACGACGCAGAACCGCCGACGATCACGTCGCAGCTCGCGCAGAGATCAAGAGCCGCGGCGTACATCGCTTCGAGATGGGGGAAGAACGTCAGCTCG
>JALYHX010000600.1 GCA_030776305.1 Myxococcota bacterium | reverse complement strand
CACCAGCGCCTCGATCGCGCCTCCCGGCGCGAAAACTCGCGCCGGGTCCGTCGGTCGGATGACCTCGTGGATCTGGACGAGGTCGACCCGGTCCGTTCGAAGGCGACTGAGCGACTGGTCGAGTTGCGCATTCGCGGCCTCGGCCGTCCGGCCGTCGAGCTTCGTCATGAGGAACGCGCGATCGCGGTATCCGTCCGCGAGGGCTTTGCCCATGCGCTTCTCGCTCTCGCCGTCATTGTAGTCCCAACAGTTGTCGAGAAATGTCACGCCATGCTCGATCGCCTCGCGAACAATGCGCAAGGCGTCCTGCTCGCTGGAAAGACCCAAGTGGAAGCCGCCAATGCCAAGCATCGAGACCTGGACCCCCGTGCGCCCAAGCGTCCTCATGGGCATTTGGGCATTCACCGGGAGCCTGAACTCGTCCGGTCCGGGACCGCCTCCGACGGGCCCCTTGGGCGGTTCGTCGCCTTGGCTAGGGGGCAGAGGGGAAGGAGCACGCGGAGCTGTTCCTTGGACCTGCGCGCCTCCTGGCGGCTGGCGACCGCACGCAGCAAGCGCGAGTCCGGCGCTGGCCCTCTTGAGAAAAGTGCGACGAGAAGTGTCGAAGTTCATGGTCGGATCCTTCGAAGGGACGGTCGGCAGCAGCCATTCGCGCGCTCGATCGTGATGCGCATCGCGACGCACATGCTCTTTCGGTGCCATCCCCGACTCGCGCTCGAGGGCAACGCCGTGCCTGGTTCCTAAGGACCGACCTTCTTTGCGCCGATCACGAAGTACTCGGTCTCGCCGAAGCACGACGTCGGTACGCCCTTATGCTGCTCGTAGACGAGCGCCACTTTTTGGCCCTCGAAGTCTTGAAGCTTTGCGGCGACAGCCTTGTCGCGAACGCTGAAGAAAAAGATCTCGGGCGCGGTCCCGGGGAGGTTTTGCAGGGCAAGCTCACCTTCCCACGTCTTGCAGACCCACCCCTTGTCCGACAGCTTCTGCAAGTACCCAGCGCGTTCGCCGCTGGAATACGTGTACCCCAGGGTGGCGCCAGTCCACAAGGCAAGAACCAGCGCCGGCAGCGCAATGAGGGCAGCGATCGCGAGAGGAAGCCGGTGACGATGGACGAAGGGCGCCCTCGTTTTCACGGAGTCCATGACCATGGCACATCGTGGCCGCGTGACGGCGCGTTGTCACGTCTTTCAGACGGCAGGGATCGCTTTGCCTTCCGCGAAAGCGTCTCAACCCCAGACCTGGAGCAGGCCGTAAACGAGGACCCCCGTCACGGACACGTAAAGCCAGATCGGCAACGTGTAACGCGCGAGGGCTCTGTGCTTGGGAAAGCGTCCCGAAAGGGAAAAGAACAAGGTCATGAAGACCAGTGGTAACGCGACCGCCGAGAGCACCACATGGGTGATGAGGACGAAGAAATAAATCGGGCGAGTGATCCCATGGCCGCCGAAGCGGGTATCGCCATGCACCGAGTGGTAAGCAATGTACGAAACGAGAAAGAGCGCCGATGCAGCGAGCGAAACGAGCATACGCCGAACGTGAGCGACGATGTCCCGGCGCCGTATCGCGCGATAGGCAAGTACGAGAAAGATCGCGCTCGTGCCATTCAGAACGGCATTCAACGCCGGCAGCCAGGACACCCAGCGCGGCACGTAGGCGGCGTGACCGTGCCCGTAGATGACGAACAAAAGCAGCGCAAGCGCCACGGCGCTCAGCGCCAAAATGACGGCGGTCGCTTTGCGGGGACTGGTCTGCCTGAGCGCGATGAGCTGGAGCGGGATCGGGGTCGCCATCGCGAGCGTAGGTATATCACCTCCGTTCGGTCCCTATCGCGGCCAAAATTGGAGATCCCATGGACCAAACCGCCGGTTGGGCGCTACGATATGTAATCCTGAAGGATCTGATGCTCGAACGCTCCACGCGGCGCGCGTCGGCCGGCTCTGCTCCACACCCCGCTTCCCGCCGCCTCCCGGCATCTGAAAGAAGTGCATGACTTACTGTGTCGGCGTCCTCTTGAAGGAGGGAATTGTATTTGCGTCGGACTCACGCACCCACGCCGGAGT
>JALYHX010000599.1 GCA_030776305.1 Myxococcota bacterium | reverse complement strand
CGAGCCGCGGCAGGCATGGACGCTCACACCGGACCTCTGGGTCCAGCTCCTTTGGCAGAAGCTGCGAATCGAGGCCGAGGGAGCCATGACCCAGGGCCAAATCGGGTACCTGACCGGTGTGAACGCGGATGCGACCAACAAGCTGTGGGTCCAGCAGTACGGCATCGTGACGCAAACGGAATTCCGCGCCATCGAGGACAAGCTCAATCTGCAGTTCGGCTTCGGATGGGCGAGCGGGGACCCATGGACGACGACGCTTACGGCTCCCAACGGGCTGCGCACGGAGATCAATCAGAGCGGCCCTATCTCGACCTTCCAATTTCACCCCGACTACCGCGTCGACCTCATCTTTTACCGGCACCTTCTGTCGCGAGTCGAAGGCACGTACTACTTCAGACCAAGCGTCACTTACGACTTCATCCGCCACGGGGACGGCGAAAAGCTCGGCGGCGGCGCGGCGGTCATCTGGAGCCGCGCTAGTCAATTCGTGCAGAGCCCCGGGCACGCCCGCGATCTCGGTGTCGAGCTCAACGCGGAGCTACATTACCAATCGAAAGACGGATCCCTGAACGACGATCCCAGCAAGCTCGGCGGCTTCTACACGATGCTGCAATATGGCGTCTTCTTCCCGCTGGGAGGGCTCGACTACTTGCCTGGCGAGATGACGCCGGGCGTCGACGCGAGCCTTTCCGCGGCGCAGACCGTACGCCTGTTGCTCGGTATCATCTTCTAGCGAGGCAACGCGCACGCGGGGCGGGCGCGCGCGCTATCCTGCCTGCGAGGGGCGCTCGAAAACTGATGGCCAAAATTCTTATCGTTGACGATCAGCGCAACATGCGAACCACGCTGGCCATGATGCTGCGCGGCGCCAACTACGAGGTCGACGAAGCAGCGGACGGCGAGCAGGGAGCCGACCGCGGCGCGACTGGCGCTTACGACGTCGTGCTGACCGATCTTCGCATGGGAACCAAGGATGGGATCGACGTCCTTCGTTCGACGAAGGACACGCATCCGCTGACGGAGGTCATCTTGATGACCGCGTATGGGACCATCGAGAGCGCGGTCGAAGCGATGCGCCTCGGCGCCTTCGATTACATTCAGAAGCCGTTTACAGAGCAAGAGTTGCTCGTCAAAGTCGCCAAGGCGCTCGACAACCGGCGACTCGCCGGCGAAGTGACCTTTCTCGCAAGCGAATTCAAGGATCGCTACCGCTTCGAGAACATCATCGGCCGCTCGCGAGGCGTCCGCGAGGTGCTCGGACGCATCGTCCGCATTGCGCCAACCGATGCGATCGTCCTCATCACCGGTGAGAGCGGAACGGGAAAAGAGCTCGTCGCGAAAGCAATTCACGCCAACAGCAAGCGCGGCGAGCGTCCCTTCGTGCCGGTCAATTGCGCGGCGATCACAGAGACCCTGTTGGAGAGTGAGCTCTTCGGTCATGCCAAGGGATCTTTCACCGGCGCGGTGAGCGCGCGAAAGGGGCTTTTCGAGGAGGCCGACGGCGGGACGTTCTTCTTCGACGAAATCGCCGAGACGCCGATCACCTTCCAGGCAAAGCTCTTACGCGCGATTCAGGAGAACGAGATCCGACGCGTGGGGGAGAACAAGCCCATTCAGGTCAACGTTCGAGTCATTGCCGCCACCAACCAGGACCTCCTCATCGCGGTCGCCGAGAAGCGGTTCCGTCAGGATCTCTATTACCGCCTCAATGTTGCGCGATTTCAACTCCCGCCGCTCCGCGAGCGTCGCGAGGACATCCCTGATCTCGTAAACTATTTCTTCGAGAAGTATTCCCGCAAAATGGGCGTGCGCCCGAAGCTTCACGACAACATTCTCGAAGCGCTCGCGCACTACGATTTCCCAGGCAACATCCGCGAGCTCGAGCACATGCTCGAGCAAGCCGTCGCGCTCATCCAGAACGGCGTCATCACCGCCGACGACCTTTTGCAGCCGATACCATCGAGCACTCCCTACACTCCGACGACCCATGGCGGACGCGCGCTGTCCGACGTGGTGGACTCCGCCGAGCGTACGGCCATCGAGGGGGCCCTCCGAGAGAGCGACGGCAGTCGCGAGCGCGCTGCGGAGCTCCTCAGCATCTCGCCGACCACCCTTTGGCGTAAAATGACTCGCTTGGGTATCACGTTCGACGGGCGCGGCTGAGGCGTCGTCGGACACGACGCACATCCCCATTCGAACCGCAGGAGGGCGCGCGACATGACTGACAGAGCGACTCCCGAGGGGTCAGCCCCCGGCCGCGTCGATCGAGGGTTTCAAGCTGCATATACGTGCGCTTATCGAATGATGCGGATTTACTGGAGGCTTCGGCACCCGACGACGCACGGAAGCCTCGTGGCGCTGTGGAATCGAGGCGAAGTGCTCCTCGTACGCAACTCGTACGTTCCCTACTACTCGCTGCCGGGAGGGTACGTGCGCGGAGGAGAGACGCCGCAAGGCGCCGCGTTGCGCGAGCTCTCCGAGGAAGTAGGGATCTCGGCAAAGCCGGAGCATCTCGAGCTCGTTCTCGAGCAGACCCACGAGTGGGAAGGCAAACACGACCACGTCCATATTTTCGGCATGATCGTCTCGGCACGTCCCGTCGTCGCCGTGGACCACAGGGAAGTCGTCGAGGCGTCCTGGTGGCTGCCCGAACGCGCACTCTCGCTCGATCTCTTCCCGCCCCTTCGGCGGATGCTGGAGAGCCGAGGCGACTCGGGTCGGTCCTGAGGCAATCCGCCAATTGCCTGTCGGCCGACACTGAAATCATGCATGTGTGAACGAGTGGGCTGCAAACCTGCAATGAACAACAGTAGAGCCAGGTAACATATTCGTCACAAGTGGCGACAAATCAGCACGCACGCGTAGGAGGCAAGGTCCCTGCACGACGGCACATAAATTGCTTAAGTATCAGCACGCTCAGTTGGGAAGCATAAAGCCTCCTGGATTGACGCGCCGCGCCGCTTACCACTCGTTGAGAAACCATATCGTGCTCCCTCGCGTCTTGGTCGTGGATGACGAAGCGAACCATGTTCGTATGATGGCGATTGGTTTGCGTCTCGAGGGGTTCGACGTCGAGACAGCCACGAACGCCGATTCCGCGCTCGCGCTGTTTGCCTCAGCCCCCTACGACGTCGCGATCGTCGACCTCATGCTGCCGGGCACGAACGGCATCCAACTGGCGCGGCTGGTGCGCGAGAGACATCCCCGCATCCGCGTCATCCTCACGAGCGCGTACCATTTGAGCGAGCCACAACTCCTTCGCGCCGACTGTGGCGCCGTGGGCTTCGTGCCAAAGCCATTCGACCTGACCGAGCTTGCGCGCTTTCTCAATGCCAAGATCGCATGCAGCGTGGGGGCGAGCCCCGTCGGCGGTGCCGCGGCATAGGGCGAACGGG
>JALYHX010000598.1 GCA_030776305.1 Myxococcota bacterium | reverse complement strand
CCCCGTTGACCGGATTGACCGCGGTCGCGCCGAGCGGCACGCCCGTCTTCGTCTTTGCCTCGGTGCGATCGAGCTCGCTCTTGCGACGAGCGGCGTCGACGTACTCTCGGACCGCCGGTGCTTGCTGCACGGACGCCAGCTTGGTGACAAGCGGATGCTCCGGCGCGAGGACGAGGTAGGTTGCGCCAGGGAGCGTGTCGACGCGAGTCGTGAAGACCGCAATGACCTCACCCGTCCCATCGGCAACGAAGTCGACCTCGGTCCCTTCGCTGCGGCCAATCCAGTGCCGCTGCTTGATCTTCGTCGAACTCGGCCAGGCCAGTCCATCGAGGTCGGCGTCGAGACGGTCTGCATACGATGTGATCTTGAGCATCCACTGGCGAATCGGCACGCGCTCCACGGGGTGCCCTCCGCGCTCGCTCTTTCCGTCGATGATCTCTTCGTTTGCGAGGACTGTCCCGAGCGCGGGGCACCAGTTGACCGGGATCTCGGCCTGGTAAGCGAGACCGCGATCGAACAGCTCGAGGAAGATCCACTGCGTCCATTTGAAGTACGCCGGATCGGTGGTGTCGATCTCGCGCGACCAGTCGAAGCTGAAGCCCAGCATCTTGAGCTGACGCCTGAACGTGACGATGTTGCGCCGGGTCGCCTCGCGGGGGTTCTCGCCCGTGGCAATGGCGTGCTGTTCGGCGGGGAGGCCAAATGCATCCCAACCCATCGGATGAAGGACGTCGGCTCCGCGCATACGCCAATAGCGCGCGACGATGTCCGTCGCCGTGTAACCCTCCGGATGCCCCACATGAAGCCCGGTGCCCGACGGGTACGGGAACATGTCGAGCACGTAAACCTTCTTGCGGCCAGTGCGACGCTCGGCGCGAAAGGTCTCGTGACTCTCCCAGTAGCTCTGCCACTTGGGCTCGATCGCCGCGGGGTCGTAGCGGGGGCGAGAGTCGTCGTTCATGGTCAGGAGAGAGGCTCTAGCACGAGTCGTCGCCGAAGATGGGCAGCAGGATTGGCAACGAGCTTCGATAGCCGGCAGGTAGCGCTTGCTGCTCGAAGAGCGACCGTCGCTTCGGGTTGCGCGACCTTCGCGGGTGGACGAGCGACCTCGATTCTGCCGGGAGCGATCGTCGCCAATCGATCCGCGAGACTCACCGCTGGACGACGTTTCGTTGGCCGTCGATGAGCGAGCTTCGCTCATGGGGGAACGAGCCTCGCGGATCGAAGAGCGACCCTAGGTATCGTCGGAACGAACTTTGCGGATCGACGAGCGTGCGTAGTGGTCGTCGAAACGAACTTCGCCGATCGACGAGCGTGCGTGGTTACCGCCGGAACGAGCTTCGCTCGACCCTGAGAATGCATAGGCTTCGTCCGAGCGTGCTTCGCTTGCCGATGCGCCTGCGCCGCGACCTACCGAGCGTGCTTCGCTTGCTGATGCGCGTGTGTAGGTATCGTCGAAACGATCTTCGCTTATCGATGCGCGTGCGTAGCTATCGTCGAAACGCGCTTCGCTCGTCGATGGGCATGGATCGCTGCCCACGGAGCGAGCGGCGCTTGTCGACCAGCATGCGTTGCTGCCGGTAGAGCGGGCTTCGCTCGTCGATGGGCCCGCGTAGCTGCAGACGGAGCGAGCTTCGCCGCTTCGCCCGTCGATCGCGAAGCGTTCACCGGTTAGTGACGAATCCCCGCGGGTCGCGCACGCTCGAGAGCAGGCGGTCCACCCTCGTCGACCCCGTGGGCCCGGTTCGGCTTGTACGCGTGCTCCGGAGCCGGAAATATCCCGCCCCGCACCTCACTCGCATAGCGCTTCACCGCATCGACAATCACATCCGCTAGTTCTGCATACCGCTTGGCGAACCTGGGCGGGGCGCCCGGGGTCATTCCGAGGAGGTCGGTGCAAACGAGCACCTGTCCGTCACAAGCCGACCCCGCGCCAATCCCGATCGTCGGCACGCCGACGTGGTGGGTCACGGTCTCGGCAACGTCCGGTGGGATGGCTTCGAGCACGATCGCGTAGGCCCCCGCCTCTTCGATCGCCCGTGCGTCTGCGATGACCTTCGCGGCCGAGTCTTCTCCTTTTCCCTGTACCCTGAATCCGCCGAGCGCGTGAACGCTCTGCGGCGTCAGCCCGACGTGCCCCATCACGGGGATCCCGGCTCGCACGATGCGCCTCACATGCTCCGCAATCTCTTCGCCACCCTCGAGCTTGACGCTCTCGAATGACCCCTCCTTCAAAAGCCTCCCCGCGCTCTCGACCGCCTGGGAAGACGAGACTTGGTAGCTCATGAACGGCATGTCGCCGACCACATGCGCCCTGGTCACACCACGAGCGACCGCGCGCCCGTGGTAGCAAATCTCGTCCACGGTGACGGCCAGCGTGTTGGCCAGACCCTGAACCACCATGCCCAGCGAGTCGCCGACGAGGATTGCGTCGACACCCGCCGCGTCGACGAGACGCGCTATGGTGCAGTCATAGGCTGTCACCATCACCAGCGGAGGCCCCCCGCGTTTTCGCGCGCGGAGGTCCGGAACCGTTACTTTGCTGGCCTGCGCGGCGGCGCGGCCGCTGCCGCTTGCGTACATGGTGCCTCGGGTCGCAGCCGAAACCGGTCTGCGCCTGAAAAAAGCGTAACCTCGCCTGCCTTTTCGAGCAAGCGAGCTTGGCCCATGACGCTACGGGCACTACGTTCGGCGGCCGTGACAAGGGCCAGGCTTCGCGTCCCATCGATGTTCGCCCTTCTCACTCTTGCCATCTGCGCCTGCGACCGGCCTCCACCCACCGATTCGCTCAGTGAGTGGACCCCGGCAGATCATCACTCGACGGACGACGACAAGCTTGCCCCGGGAATGCGGCAACAAGCGCCCGCCGGCACCGGCCAGCAGCCCCGCCAAGGCGGCTCGGCGGCGAACGGGAGCGAGGTGACCCAGCTCGTCGACCTCGCATGGCGCCAGCAGTGCTCGACCTGCCATGGTCCGGCCGGCAAGGGAGACGGGCAGATGGGGCCGATGATGAAGGCGCCCGATCTGACGCGCGAAGAATGGCAATCACAAGTCACCGACGCGCAGATCGCTGCATCCATCAAGAGTGGGAAGGGCAAAATGCCCGCGTTCAACATGCCCGACCCGGTCGTCGAGGGACTCGTTGCGCGTGTCCGGGCAACGCGAGGGCATCGCTGATGACCACCGGCGACGACGAGAGCGATCCCGACGAAGTCGCAACGCGCGCAGTCCACGGGCCGCAGACCAAGATCGGGATTTACGTCGTCGTCCTTTCCGGTAGCGCGAAGGGAAACATGCGCCCGCTCGGTGACCGACTTCGCCTGGGCAAGGCGCAGGACAACGACTTGATCCTCGACGATGACACGGTCTCTCGCCACCATTGCGAGCTCGAGCGCCTGAGTGACGGCGTGCACGTGCGGGATCTCGGTTCCACCAACGGCACACGCGTGCAAGGCGCCCGCGTGTCCGCGGCGATCGTCCAGCCCGGGGCGGTGCTCAAGGTCGGCGAGGTCGAGATTGCGCTCCGACCTGCCGTGCGCAGCGTCGAAGTGATGCCGAGCGACAAGACATGGTTCGGCGATGTCATCGGCCTCAGCTTGGCGATGCGTTCGATCTTCGGTGTTCTCGAGCGCATCGCTCCAACCGACGCCACCGTATTGCTCGAGGGGGAAACGGGCACCGGCAAGGACGTGCTTGCCCGCGCCATCTGGACGGAGAGCGCCAGGGCACACGGACCGTTCGTCGTCGTCGACTGCGGCGCGGTCAGCTATTCGCTGCTGGAGTCCGAGCTCTTCGGTCACGAGCGGGGCGCGTTCACGGGTGCCGTCGCTGCGAGGCAGGGCGCATTCGAACTCGCCGACGGAGGGACGGTCTTCCTGGACGAGATCGGGGAGCTGCCGCTCGACGTTCAGCCCAAGCTCCTGCGCGTCCTCGAGACCAGGGAGTTTCGCCGGGTCGGCGGCAACAAGACCCTCAAGGCGAACGTGCGGATCTTGGCCGCCACCAAGCGCAACCTGCAGCGTGAGGTGCAGGCCGGGAAGTTTCGGGAGGATCTCTATTTCCGCCTCGCCGTGGTCCCGATCACAGTGCCGCCGCTGCGCGGGCGCCGCGACGACATCCCACCTCTCGTGACGCACATCCTTAAGGCGTGCGGCGGCGAGTTGACGGTCGCGGACGAGACGATGCAAGGGCTGATGGCGCACGACTGGCCCGGCAATGTCCGCGAGCTACGAAACGTCCTCGAGCGCACGGTTTACCTGGCGCGCGCCGCGGGACGGACCCAGCTCGAGCTCGTGTCGATGCCCACCTCGGGCGGACCCCCGGGGGACGTATTTCAGTTCGAACCCGGCAAGAGTTACCGCGATACGAGGGCGAAGCTCGATGCCGAATTCGAACGCAAATACGTCAAGTGGCTCCTCGGACGTCACGCCGGCAATGTGAGCGCCGCGGCGCGCGAGGCGAAGATGGACCGCAAGCATCTACACGATATGGCCAAGAAGCATGGGCTGAGGGGCCAAGAGCACGACGACGAGTGACCGGTGACGTTTCTCGACACTTGCACGTTGGTTATGCCACGACCGCCTAGAACGTCGCGGCGAGGCTCAACGTCGT
Organism: Myxococcota bacterium; assembly: GCA_030776305.1. Lineage (GTDB taxonomy): Bacteria > Myxococcota_A > Polyangia > Polyangiales > Polyangiaceae > Palsa-1150. The sequence continues at coordinate 2,496 of JALYHX010000598.1, read as the reverse complement.
GGAGTACGCGCGTGCGTTCGAGAGGGGAAGCCCGCCGAGGGTGTACTCTTCATACGAGTAGCTCGAGACGTTCGCCGACGCGGCGAGCTTGATGCTCTCCAGGATGCCGAAGAGTCGACGGTTCGTCGGGGCCAGTGCCCAGACGACGCGGAATCCGAAGAGCCAGCTGGACAGCGGCGAGAGCTCGCGGTCACCCGTCCAGTATTGCCCCTTCGGTCCCAGGGGTGGGCTTCCACCCGTGTAGTCATCGCTCCAGAAAACCGAACCGCTCTGCTTGTAGAAGCGTCCGCGCACGAGCAGTCGCAGAGACTCCCCGAACGTGCGCTCGCCCTCGACTTCGACCGAGCCGCTGTCGATGGCCCACGTGTCGTGATAGCCGCGCAGGGTCATCCGGAGCGCCCCCTTGAGCGCCCGCAAGTACCATGCAACCCGCGCCGTCAACGCCTCGCGCGCGCGCACGTTCGGCTCGTGCTCCTGCGCCTGGACGCCCTCTCCGAGAACGACGCTCCGGTATGGATCGCTTTGAAAGCCATCGACGAGTTGCGCGGAATAAGTCAGCTGTGTAGCGATGACGGGGGTCCACGACTGCGCCCAGCTCGCCTCGTAGGCGTCGATGGCGATGGGATGCGTCGTCCGGCCGACAGCGGACGTGAAGCACTCTGCCGAAGTCTCGAGCGCCAGCCACCGTGTCGGCCCATTCGCGCTCGCGCTCTGAACGCGGTCACACACACTGTCAAAGTCGTGGGCATACGACAGCTCGAACTGCGTGTCGTGCTGAAATGCATCGGTACGCGCATTCACATGAATCGAGTGGGATCGGTAGTCGCGTTCCGTGCCGTACGCGTATCCCGCGGTCAGGGACGTAGCCTCCCCTTTCACGGTGAACTGGCCGCGAGCCAGATTGCGAACGTCATGCACGCTCGCCGTGGTGACGACGTCGGGCGAATGTGTCGCGCCATACGCCGATCCTGCCTTGGTCTTGACGCTCGCCCCCGAGACGACGTCGGCCTCCCAGCCTCCGCGCACGTCGAGCCATGACCAGGGCGACACCTGCACGTCCGCGGACGGTGAGTACACGAACATGTGCGTGCGCGTCGGCGCCTCGAAGAAGACCGAGTGCTCGGTGTCGAACTCGGCGACCTGCGCGCTGGCCGGGCATTCGAGGGCTGCGAGCGCCAGTGGGACCGCCACGCAGGCGACGGCGATTCGCATCAATTGCACCCGCACCCACCCCCCGAAACACCGGTGCCGCCCATCGAACCCTCACGGTTCTCGATGGCATGACGAAGACCGGCGTCGTGCCGCGCCTCGGCGTCGAACTGCATCGTGGGGTCCGCCAGGAAGGCCCGCTGTTGCGGCGCCACGGTCGCACAGCCGGCGAGGAGGACAAGGAGCGACCGGAGCAGGTGACCAAAACAGCTGGACGAGAGAACTCGCATATCTTCCGACGTGTTCATCTGTCGCTCCCCTAGAAATAGACACCGAGACCACCCGAATACGTCTGCGCGTTCCTGTAGGTCTCGGCCGAAAAGAGCGAAAGATTGGTCGCCTCGAGCCGAACGAGAATCCTGTTGCGCAAGGCGAAGATCACGCCGCCTCCAGCCCGTCCGACGTACAGATCCTCGCGCTTGAGGACGAACGAGTCTGGGTTCGGCAGGACACTCAGCCCACCGGCAAAGAGACCTACGAACGGGCACACGAGCCAGCGCGGTGCCATGTAGACCGCAACTCCGCCGCCGTACAATAGCTGCGTTCCGTCGCTCGTCAGTCCATCGCCGACGAAGCCCTCGATGGAAACGGCTTCGTTGAGGAGGAGCGATGGGCGTGCCTCTACGTAGCCGAAACGCTGTATGCCCCCGCCCGAGACAGGGATGCTGAGCATTCCACCGACGAGGGCGAGCCCACCGCGCGACCCCACGAGCGGCGGCGGTGCGAACAGCCCCGGCCGCGAGGGGGCTCCCTTTTCGCCCGCGGCCACCGCAAAAGGCTGCACTTCGTCGCCCAGTACGTAGGCGACGCGCCCGTCCGGAAGGACAACCCGCAGCCAGAAGCCGGTGCTCGGGCGACCATCGAGTGCGAGTGTTTCGCCGCGATGTGCCGCATAAATCACGCGATAGCTGACGCTCGGCCCGCTGCGCACCTCGGCAGAGTCGACGAGGATCCGCGCGAAGGCCTCGGGTTCCACCGGCTCCGCGGCATCTGCTGAGCGCGACGCCGCGATCGCGCAAAACGCCGCTGCGAGCAGCACCCTGTGCCGACATGCTCGCTTCGTCCACCAGCCGCTCATTGGGCCCAGGTCGAGAGCAGCGTGATGACCTGCACGTCGTTCGGATCGAAGATCTGGCGCGGGTGGTAGAGGGAATTCCCGCTCCCGCCCGGGCGCACGAAGATGGGAGCCGTCGTGTAGGGTCTGCTCATCTCGAACGACGCCGCCTCTAGGTTTGCCTGCGCGGCGCTCCCCGTCCCGATCTGCGTCTGAGTTACGGGGTGATCGCC
>JALYHX010000597.1 GCA_030776305.1 Myxococcota bacterium | reverse complement strand
CAAGTCCCATCGGTCGGTGACGCGATCGAATGGGGAGGCGCGGAACGGGTTGCTCCGGGCAAAGCGCCGAGCTTCACAGGTGAGTCGAAGGGGCCTTACGTTGGCGGCGTTGGCCGTCTCACGAGCTATGCGATCACTTCCACCGAAGGAGACATCGAGGCCACGAGCGGTGGTTACTGGACGGACACCGCGCAGCGCAAGGTGGTGAGCGTTCCGCCAGGCGGGAAAACCAACTACACGCGCATGTTCGTCGTCGGCGAGCGGCCGGACTCTTCGAGCCTCATCGGCGAGCTCGCAGTCGCTTTCGGTGGGGTCACCGGAGAGGTGGAGGTCGGGCTCGGCGGAGGCGGGACACTTCCGACCGGAGTGGTCGTCACGCTCTTGCTGGATGGATCTCGAGAGAGAGTGACGCTGGCGCCGCCATTTGTCGCCCGATTGCCGGTGGGCCGCTATTGGGCGGCGCCGATGCCGGGCCGGTCCGCAGAGGCGCCCATCGGGCCAATCGAAATCAAGGCGGGCGCACGGGCTCACGTCTACTTGCCTGTGGACGCTCCGTCCGTGCTCGACCTGCGATGTACTCAGACGAATTTCAGTCCGCCGCGCAGCAGCGAGGCGCCCCACCGTATTCCGTGCAAATTCACGCTGCAAGGGCTGGGCACGACGCCGAACCCAAACTTCGGTCCCACGTACGCCGCCGGTCCCGCACGCAACCAAGCGACGACGGCGGATGGGTCGATGACCGTCTCGGTGCCTGCGGGGAAGTACTTGATCACGGCGTCGCGCGGGCCGGAATACTCGATAGCGTCCGCGGAGGTCGATCTGGCTCCGGGCGATCGACGTCTCGAAGCGCTTCAGATCGACCGCCTCGTCGACACACGCGGCTACCTCGCATGTGACTTCCATCAGCACTCGATACTGAGCGCCGACTCCTCGGTCGCGACGCGCGATCGCATCATCAGCAATGTCGCCGAAGGGGTCGAAATCGCCGTGGCGAGCGATCACAACTTCGTGGCCGACCTCGAGCCGATCGTGAAGGAAATGCACTTACAGGGCGAGCTCGTCTCGATACCCGGTGACGAGCTGACCACTGACGCGAGCCGACACCCTTGGGGCCACGCGAACGTATTTCCGCTGCCCGTCCAAGCCGCGACGCGGCGCGGCGGCGCGCCCGAGGTCCGTGACCGCACCCCGCACGAGGTGTTCAGCGAGCTGCGCGCACGGTTCCCAACGGAGCTCGTCGTCCAGGTGAATCACCCCCGCTCGGGCAAGAACGGCTACTTCGATCTTCTCGGCTTCGATCGGGCGCGGGGGGAGGGTACGGATCCGGGGTACGAGGCGGCGTTCGACGCGATAGAGATCTGGAATGGGCGTAACCTGGACACGCGCGCGAAGGTGCTCGAGGACTGGCGCGCCCTGCTCCGCACAGGGCACGTCGTCACGGCGATGGCAAACACCGACACGCACGGCATCGTCGGTCAGGAAGCCGGGTACCCGCGAACGTATGTCCGCGTCGCCAACGACGGGGCGCTCGATTCGTGGGACGCAGCGCGCACGGCGGACCTCGTCCGCGGCGTCAAGGGACTGCGCGACGTTGTCCTGACGAATGGCCCGATGCTGCGCGTTTCGGCCAACGGGGCGCCCATCGGCGGCATTGCGCGCGGGCGCGCCGTGGCGCTCCGCGTGCACGTCGAGTGTGCCCCATGGGTCGACGTGGATACGCTGCGCGTCGTCCGTGCGAGCGAAATAGCGCCGCGGGGCGAGGACAAGCAGAGCGTCAAGCTGGTCGCGTTGCCCAGCGGCGCTCGCGGGGCCGACGTCACGTTCACCGTCCACGCTGACGTCGACGATGCGGTGTTCGTCGTTGCGAGCGGGACCAAGCCCCTCGCTCCCGTCCTAGGCGGCGACGAGCACGAGTTCGTGCCGTGGGCGATGACGGGCGCGATCTGGGTCGATGCGGATGGCGATGGTCGGGCCCTGGGGCGCGCGCCATGAGGCCGTTCTGCGCTCGTGGGGGGCGAGAGATATGCTTGCGTGCGCGCGGGGGGGTCGACTACCTTGTGCGCGGCCCGTGCGGGAGAATGAAGACCCGCCGTCGTTGTTTCGGGGCGTAGCGCAGTCTGGTTAGCGCACTTGACTGGGGGTCAAGGGGTCGGAGGTTCAAATCCTCTCGCCCCGACTGAGTGGAATCATTAGGCTTTTTACGGTTCCGTCCGTCGGGTTTCGTGTTGCCGCCGTTTTCGGGCCGGCTCCGGGAACGGGAGCTCGAGCGGCAAGTCACAGTGGGATGGTTCGCCCGCTTGCCAACGGGGACGAGAGACGTTCGCGAGGAGACGAAGGAAGTTCGCATGGAGGCGTCCCTCGGTCACGACGCTCGGTCCGACGTCAGCGAAGACCCGAAGGACGCTTCACTTGCACGAGGATTCGGTCAGTCGCCGCCTCGCAAAGCGCCGATGGCCCGATCAAGCCCATCCCGCGACCCGACGCCACAACACAGTGCGAACGCCAATTGTCGCGTATCATGAAGCCCCATGGCGACCAAGAAGGGCAAGAAGGGCAAGAAGAAGGTTACGAAGAAGCCGAAGGCGACAGCCAAGAAACGCATCGCGGCAGCTCGCCCCAAGAGGTCGGCAGGCCGTCGCCCGGCGAAGACCGCAGCCCTCAAACGGTCCGCGCGCAAAGCGTCCTCAGGGAAGGCGGCTCCGAAAAAGTCGGCGCAGAAGAAGCCGCGCGCCTCGGCGCGGACGAAGAAGCCGGCTCCCACCCCCAAAGCCAAGACCCTCCAACCGATTCGCCGCGAGGACCGTCCGGGACATCTTGACCCGCGCTACGCAGCGAAGCTCCGCGCGCAGAGTGGCTCGTTGAACGAGGAACACGACCCCAACGCATTCATCGACTCGCCGCGCGGGGTAAAGGACGACCTCGCCGAAGAACTCGGCGAGGAGGTCATCGCGAAGGCGACTTCGGGCGAAGACGACGGGCAGGACGGGCTCGATCAAGTCGTACCCGAAGAGCAAGGTGGGCCGTTCGTCGAGACCAATGCGGCGCAAGAGTTCGCGCAGGGCACGGATGAATCCAATCCAAGGGGCGCGAAACGAGAGCCGTTCCCGACGACCTGAACGAGACCGCCAACGTGAGGCGGCGGCGGGGACGCCCATTCGCACGACTGGCTACTCGCGAAGCAGCGGACCGCTGCTACTCTCTCGCCGCGTGCCGGACAGGGAAGGAGTCGCCCGACGTTACGCGCGGGTGCGCGATCGCACCGAGAGGCTCGCCGCGCCTCTTTCCCAAGAGGACGCGATGGTGCAATCGATGCCGGACGCGAGTCCGGTCAAGTGGCACCTCGCCCACACCACTTGGTTCTTCGAGGAGTTCGTTCTTGCCCGATTCGACCGCGCGCATCGCTGGAAGGACGAACGCTGGCGGCTTCTCTTCAACTCTTATTACGACGCCGTCGGACCCCGACATCCGCGTCCGGCGCGCGGTCTGCTCTCGAGACCTTCGTTGGAGGAGGTGCGCGCGTGGCGGAGCTCCGTAAACGAGCGCATCTTCACTCTGCTCGCGAAATGTGAGGATGCCGCTCTAGGCGCCACTCTGCTCGGAACGCATCATGAAGAGCAGCACCAAGAATTGATTCTTACGGACATCAAGCACGCTCTGTGGAGCAATCCACTCTTTCCGGCGTACGCGGTCGACCCACCACCGCCAAACGTCGACCCGGTGAAGACGCCGCTTGCGTGGATCGCGTTCGATGAAGCCGTGACCGATATCGGAAGTGACGGCGCTCCATTCTCGTTCGACAACGAGACACCGAGCCACCGCGCAAGCACGGGACCATTTGCGCTCGCGTCGCGGCTCGTCACAAATGAGGAATACACGGCGTTCATCGATGACGGGGGCTACGACCGGTCCGCACTATGGCTGTCGGACGGTTGGGAGGCCGTGCAGGCGGG
>JALYHX010000596.1 GCA_030776305.1 Myxococcota bacterium | reverse complement strand
CGAGTACGGCGACGCCGGATCCATCGAATGCAACCGCGTGTACTTCTGCTCGCTTGGCGTTTTTCAGAAGTGGAAATTCGCCGATACGTCCGTCTGTGCGCCGGGGCTCGCCGCGGGGTGTCCCGCGATGCGCGCGTCGGCCAAAGGGGGGTCAGCGTGCGGCTCGGAAGGACTGCGCTGCGCTTACGCCGAGGGCGAGTGCAGCTGCGCGCAGGGTGCTTGGCACTGCTTTCCGGACAATCCTCAGCTCGGCGTGGCGCACTGCACCACGCCTCGCCCGCGCCTGGGAACGACGTGCTCGCCACAAACGGACCGCTGCCAATACGAGCCCATCTGCGAAGCCGAAGCGTGCTCCGATTGCGGCCGATGGCAGATGGTGCCCTTTACGTTCGGCTGTTCGTCGGCGCCCCCTCCGACCGACGCCGGAACGGCCGCCGACACCGGACCAGCAGCAGTCCAAGATAGCGGACCGCCCATGGATGCGGCGACGCCGCGCGACAGCGGGACAAAGCGAGACGGGCAAGCGAAGCTGGACGCCGGAGCCGACGGGGGACACTGAGCCCGCCGAGGGCCTGTCGCAGCGCGTTGCACCTTCCCCTTGCCGGCCGCTTATCGTGCGGCAAGATCCAGCATGCATCGCGATCCCTCCTTTTCATTCGCCGAGACGATCGCGCGCCTCGAAGCCGAGGTCTGCGAGCTCCGATCGCTCGGTGGCAGGCGGCGCGAACGGCGTCTCGTCGTCACCGCGATCGTTTGCATGCTCGTGGCCATCCACATGCTCCTGACCTGCGTAGCGATCAAAGTGCAAGCCGACAGGCACGTGCGGGAGACGTCGAAGCGGCTCGAAGGACGGACCAACGACTTCATCTTGTGCGCGCGCCGCGTTGAGGCGCTGTCCTCACGCGCTGACATGAAGCACTTGGACAGGTGCCCATGTGGGGCGTCACCGGATTCGACGGAGCAGCCCAAACCCCAAGAGGAGAGAGGGGCCCCTGCGCAATGACCGATGCGTCGCGCACGGCACCGCCGCCTGCCCCACGCATCGCCGCAAGTCAGCAATAGCGAACGCTCAGGACGGTCAGCTCGACCTCGAGCTTCGCGTCCGACCTCCATCCTTCTGTACCGGGGCGGACACTTGGGCGGCGAAAAATCGCCGTGTCCCCCGCGCGCTTCTTGAGAAGCGCGCGTCCGAGCGGCGAACGCCAAGAGATGAAGCCCTTGTCGACATTGATCTCGTCCTCGCCGACGATGCGATAGCAGGCGCGTGCGCCGGACTCGTCCTCGACCTCGACGAACGCTCCGAAGAATACCATTTCGACTGCTTCCGCCCTGGGCTCGACCACCGTCACGCTCTCCAGGCGCTTGGTGAGCCACCGGATACGGCGGTCGATCTCTCGAAGCTTGCGCTTGCCGTAGATGTATTCCGCGTTCTCGCTTCGGTCCCCTTGAGCCGCAGCCTCGGCCACCTCCTGGACGACCTTCGCGCGTTGCCGGTGGAGTAGGTCCGCGAGCTCCTCTTGGAGTCTCTTTGCACCCTCGCGCGTGATGTAGTGGGGACCTACTTCGCTCACGCTTCGTTCATGGGGCTATATTGGATTCGCGTCGAGTGCAGATGAATGGCCAGCAGTGGACAGCGAGTGGGCATCAGCGAGCTTGGGCCTCAAGCTGAAGATAGTAGCTCACCAGGTCTCGTTCCTTGTGCCGCAGAGCGATAAATCGCAAGACCCGCCCGAACGGCCAAATGCGGCAAACCTCGGTGGTGCGCACGCGTGACGGGAGGAGCATCGCCCATCGGGCGGGGTCTGGAGGTTGCAGATCGATCCACCGAGCCCCCAGTCGTCTAGCAACGAGCTCGCTCAGAAAGGCGCCATAGCGCATGACCTCCCGCTCGTCCTCGACTGAGCGAACTCCCTCTGTGGTGAGCGTCTCGCGCAAATAACGCTGCGCGACCTCGAGTCCGTCGACGTCACTTCGTAGCGTGACCCCGTGGCGCACGCGGAGCTCGCGGCCCAGCTCTCGCGCGAGGTGAGTGCAGGCCAGGCGTGCAGCGGGCGGGGTGCGCGGCGGCTCGTCGTCGCGCACGGACTCTTCACGGATGCCGGGCGGCAGACTGAGAATCTCCACGTCTTCCGTGTCGACCTCACGTTCGGGCGCAATGGACCACGCGCGTTCGGCCCGGAGCTCGACGCGAAACGGGGGAAACGACAGATCGGCGACCAACGAACCAAGTCGAATCGGCGGTCGATCCGAACCGTGATTGCTCGGACGGTCGCTGTCTGGCAGGTGCAGGTCCGTACCTGAAGGCGCGAGCGGAGGCTTTGGGATCGGTGGAACGCCCACGGGAGTCGTCGGCGCCCGCCCGGTCGCATCCACGACCTCCCGTGCCAGCA
>JALYHX010000595.1 GCA_030776305.1 Myxococcota bacterium | reverse complement strand
AATCATGACAGCGCATGCATCACCGATTGCACGAATGCCGCGTGCGCCGGTTGCCTGGATCCGGGCGCGAGCGCGATGTGCCAGACGTCGGTGCGGACCGGCGCATGCCAGGCCTTCTATGGAAGCCCGTGTCTTTCGACGGCTCTGACAGGGGCGGGCATCGCCTGTGATCCGAGCAAGTACACCAACTTCGGCGCTTGGCTACAGGGGGTTGGAAATCAATATTGCCGATGAGTTTGCTCGTCTTGCGCGAAGATGCCGTAGACCCGTCGAATTGCGAAACCCTCGCGCTCATTCGTGAGCAGCACGGCTGCTAATCGACCTCGAGCACCACCTTGCCGAACGCCTCCCGCGCCTCGAGGACGCGATGTCCCTCGCGCGCCTCCCAGAGGGGAAGCACTCGGTCGACAACGGGCTTGAGCCTGCCCTGCTTGACGTGTTCGAGAATGTCGAAAAGCGACCCCTTCGACCCCATCGTCGAGCCCATGATGGCGATCTGGCGAAAGAAGACGTGTCTCAAGTCGATCGCCGGCTCATGGCCAGCGGTTGCCCCGCACGTGACGATCCGGCCCCCGGCCGCAGCGGCCAATATACTCTTGGCAAGAATCTCCCCGCCGACGTGGTCAACGACCACCTCAGCGCCACGCTTTCCTGTCAGCCTCTTCACCTCCGCGACGAAGTCTTGAGTCGCGGAGTCGATGAGATGATCCACACCGAGTCGCCGCGCGCGCTCGGCCTTCGCCGCGTTCCCAATGGTTGCGATCACGCGCGCGCCATAGAGCTTCGCGATCTGGATGGCGGCGCTGGAAACACCACTCCCCGCCGAATGGACGAGTACGGTTTCTCCAGGCTGCACCCGGGCTTTGTCCACGAGCATCTGCCAAGCCGTGAGGAAGACGAGCGGCACGGCAGCGACTTGGGTGTACGGCAAATCGCCGGGGTACGAGAGCAGGTTCGCGTCAGGTACCAAGAGATGGCGTGCATAGCCACCTTGCGTGTGCTCGCCCAGAATTGCGTACTTTCGGCAGAGGTTGTCCTTGCCCGACAAGCAACGATCGCAAACGCCGCAGGAGATGCCTGGGCTGATGACGACCTTGTCGCCAACTGCCACCCCGCGCGCGTTGGAACCGAGTGCATCCACCTCACCGACGACGTCGCTCCCCAGGCGGTGCGGATATTCGAGTTTCAGCTTCGGAAGGCCGCGACGGACCCAGAGATCGAGGTGATTGACCGCGACCGCACGCACACGCACGCGAACCTCTCGGGGGCCTGGGTCCGGAAAGTCGATCGTCTCGCGAACCAGAACCTCTGGACCGCCATGCTCTCGCAGAACGATGGCCTCGCTTTTCATGGTGGAGCGTCTCCCTACGCCATGAGCTCGATGCTTCCGCGCGCGGCGCCGTCGACGGGAACGACCGCGTGCGATAGGCACAACGTCAGGAGCACGATTGCACGATAAACCGCATGGACGTCTCCCACGTCCACCTCGCGGCCATGGCCCTCTTGCGCCATGAGCACGCTCGGATCGAGCGCAGCGTCGACGTGCTCGTGCACGAACGCAAGCACGTTCGGCTGCTCGATTGAAACGACGTCATCGAGATCGAGAGGCTCGTCACCGTGCGCGGCGCGCAGCTCTTCCTCGAGCTTGATTGCTTGTTCGGTCGCGTCCAACGCATCTTGTGAAACCTCGCGCAACCGCGCCTCGCTGAATGTGCGCTCGAAGGCCAGCCAGATCGCGATCGACAAGAAGTAACCAAGCGCCAGGGCCGTCTCGTCGAGCGGCCTCGACAGCATGCGCGAAATGGCGTCGGCAAGATGCGGCTGTGTCGACTCGAATCGCGCGAAGGCCCCGTCCAGCTCTTCGCGCGCATTCGCCGAGTCGGCCGCCAGCTCACGCTCGATGTCCTCGAGCGAGGTCGTCCCGACGACGGCGTACCGCGGCACGGGCCGAATCGCCGCGCCTCTGACCCACATGGCCGCGATGTTAGCAGGAGCACGCATCGATCGGATGCACATCGGCTTCATGAGTCGGCGGCCATTTTGATCAAGCAGCGCACGGTCCAGGCGATCCCGAGCACGAGGATCGCGCCCATGAGCAGCACCCCGTCGCCAAGCGTGCTCGCCACGATGGGCTCCGTCCCAAATTCTCCGTGGAACTGCGCGTACGTACCGCTCACGGCCAAGCGATGAACGGCGAGCGTCAAGGCCACAAGCGCTATCGCTGCCGGGGCAACGACCATCATGGCCACCGGTCCGAGCCGCCCCTTGCGGACCGGACGAACGGACAACCAGAACCCGCCGACGACCGCAGCGGCCGAAAGAAGAACGAGCCCGAGATCGATTGCGCTCGGCACGCGCCGCCAGGGCACCATGTACAAGTAGGACCAATCGCCGTGGAACGCGACGAAGTAGCCGACGATGGGCAGCCACAACAGCGCCGCAAAGGCGCCGACGACGGCGAACGGTCGCGACATGGCGATTGGCCCGTCGTCGCGCGCGAGCGCGGGCGCTGCAACCCAAGCGAGGGCGGCGCCCAAGGCAAATCCGAGGGGCGGTGCGAAGGGGATTGGCACGAAAAGAATGGTAGCTCGAGTTGTGCTTTTCTAGCCGGCTTCTCCTGCTATCGACTAGTGCTACCTTTGCCCGGCGAGAATTCATGGATCCGGCACGCCTTCGCGAACTACTGGAGAGCGTGCAGCGCGGCGGGAGGAGTGTCGACGACGCCCTGACCGAATTGAAGGATCTGCCCTATGCCGACCTAGGCTATGCGGCGGTCGATCATCACCGCGCCCTGAGGCTTGGTGCGCCGGAAGTCGTGTTCGGCGAGGGAAAGACAGCCGGGCAAATCGCCGGGATTGCGCGAGAGCTGGCGCGCACGGGACAAAACGTGCTCGTCACACGCCTCGCAGGCGACCGTGCGCGCGAGGTGCTCTCGCTCATGCCTGAGCTGAAGTACCTCGAGTCCGCGCGCATCGCGACACTCGAGCAGGGCCCGATCGTAGCACTTGGCTCGCACCCCGTAGCCCTCGTCAGCGCGGGAACCGGTGACCTGCCCGTCGCTGAAGAGTGCGCTGAAACGCTGCGGATGCTCGGCGCGGGCGTCGAGCGCGTCTACGATGTCGGCGTCGCGGGAATCCACCGGTTGCTTTACAAGCGCGACGTTTTCGAACGAACGAGCGTTGTGATCGTCGTTGCAGGAATGGAAGGGGCGTTGCCCAGCGTCGTCGCAGGGCTCGTCGCTGGGCCGGTCATCGCCGTGCCCACGTCGATCGGATACGGCGTGAGCGTCGGCGGGTTCTCCGCGCTCGCCGGCATGCTGTCGAGCTGCGCATCGGGAGTCGTCGTTTGCAACATCGACAACGGCTTCGGGGCGGCGTACGCCGCCGCAAGGATCTTGCGCACCCGCGAGCGGTATTGACTGCGTGGTTCCTGGCGGCGGGGCCGACCAGAGCCCTGGGAGAGCAAACATGGCGCACGAAGGGCACGACCCCGACTACCCTCACGACCACGCGCACGCTCACGATCTGCCCAAGCACGATGCGCCTGCTCGGGGACTCGGCGCCGGCAAGGTCCTGTTCCTCGACGCCCCGAGCGGCCTGGCCGGTGACATGATCGTTGCCGCTCTCGTTGACCTGGGGGTACCGCGCGAAGTGATCGCTGACGCACTCACAGCGCTGCCGGTGACCGGCTTTCACGTCCACTTTGGAACGCATGTCCGAAGCGGTATCGTCGCGACATCGTTCGAGGTCCACGTCGATGAGTCCCAGCCACCCCGTACGTACTCGGCGGTTCGCGCGATGCTCGACCAGGCGAATCTCATCGAGGGCGTAAAAGCACGCGCACAAAAGACATTCCGGCGGCTGGCCGTTGCAGAGGCCAAGGTGCATCGCACAGCGCTCGACGCCGTGCACTTCCATGAAGTAGGCGCGGTCGATGCCATCGTTGACATCGTCGGGAGCGCCGCGGCGCTAGCCTATTTGGGCGCGGAGCTTGTCGTATCTCCGCTTCCCATGGGCCGCGGGATGGTCCAAGCCGCACACGGCCAACTGCCCCTCCCTGCCCCGGCGACGGTCGAGTGTCTTCTTGGCCTGGAGACTTACGACGGCGGAATCGACTTCGAGTTCGTCACCCCAACCGGCGCGGCCATCGTAGGCGCCCACGCGAGTGCGTCGCTGCGTTGGCCATCGATGCGACCGGAGCGCATCGGCTGGGGGGCGGGGCGAGCCGAGCTTGTGGATCGGCCGAACGTACTTCGAGCCGTGCTCGGTTCTCCAACCGGGGTCACGACGAGCACGAGTCCGGCAACCCACGCTGTGTTTGAAGCAAATATCGATGACGCGACGGGTGAGCTGGCGGCGAGTTGGATTGAGTCGCTACTCGCTGCCGGAGCGCTCGACGCGTGGGTCACGCCGATCACGATGAAGAAAGGGCGGCCCGCTCTGACGCTGTCTGTGCTCGCGCCCATGGACCACGCGCAAGCCGTCGAACACGCGATCCTACGTGAGACGACGAGCCTCGGCGTGCGTCGTCACGATGTCGTACGATCCGAGCGGCCTCGTCGCATCGTTCAGGTCGACACGCGCTACGGGGCCATTCCCGTGAAGGTCGCCGAGGGTCCGTTCGGCCCGCCACAGGTGAAGCCCGAGTTCGACGCGTGCGCCGCCGTGGCACGCGCGTACGGTGTTCCCGTTCGCGAGATCCTGCTCGAGACGATGAGCTCCTGGCGGCGATTGCAGGGGACGGGGGCTTCGGAGCGCGCAGAGGAACGCGAATAGCGGCACGGTCGCGGCTCGGTCGACCCTCAAGAGAACGGGAGCGGCTCGCCCGTGCAAACCGCTCCCTGCCACCGCGAGAATCGATCTCAGTTGCTACCGTGAGCCAGTCGCTCAGTCGCCGGCCAGTGGTGGCGGCGGAGGACCGGCATCCAAGTCCAGCGGGGGAGGCGAAGCGTCGATGGGCTGCGGCGAGCCCGCATCCGTGGGGCAAACCAGGTTGGTCAGGTCCGCTCTCCGCCTGGCCAGGTCGTTGAGGACTCGGCTTTGGCCGGAGAACTGATCGCGAACGGTCGTTCCCGTGATGAAGGGAGACAGGGTAGCCTCACTTCCGGGGAAACGCGGCGTGATCATCAGAAACGTCGTGCCCGTTTCCGGGCCGTGGCACCCATTGCACGTGTTCAACGACTGATGGAAACGTGCATCCGGGTCGGCGATACCGGGGGCGTCCCATTCGATGAGATTGTTGAAGACCGAACCTCCCAAGAAGTTCTTGCCTTCGAACTGCACGGGAACGGTGCCCGCCATTGCGCTTGGGACGACGGCTTTGATGGCCGCGGCGTTCGTGTTGACGAAATCGGTCAGCGTCGGGGTGCCGTTGAAAATCAGGTCCGGCGTCTCCTTGACGGTTGTCTCATCGAAAAATTTGGATGTCGGCGAGAGCACGAAGCTGCGCAGCTCCCACTGGAAGGACAGCGCGATTTCGTTGGTCCGCAGTTCTGCCAGCGCGCTCCCGTTGACCGCGCCGGATCCCCCCGCCCCGCGGTCGGTGAAGCTCCGCGTGAGGGACTCGAGCGCCGCGTTGTATTGCTCCGAAGGGAAGGGATGCGACGAAAGGGCGTGCCAGCGGTTGGCCCAGTCGAGAACGTCTTGTTGCTTGTTCGCCGGCAGGTTGTATTCGACGATGACTGTAAATTGCTCGAAATTGATCGGGCCGTTGACGCCGAAGACGAACCTGCCCTCGCCGGCGCTCCCCGCTGCGAGGTTGCGCACGTCGACGCGGTCGACAATCGCCTGAAGCGTCAGGGGCGACTGGTCGAGATCGAGCTCGCCGGCGGGCGTCTTGGGCCAGATATCGAGAAGTTGCGGTTGCATGGCGGGGCGGGCTGCGACGGTGAATCCATTGACGGTTTGGTCATGGAGCCAGTGCTGGAAAAGCTGCAAGACCATGGCAGGCGCCTTGTCAGGCGACGGCGCCATTTCGCGCATGAGATGCCCGAAGCTCCAGACACCGAGGCTTGGATTTGATGCCATCCCCAGGGCCGGTCGAGGAACAGGCGGAGAGGCGCTTGCATCTCCGCCGCTCGCGATGCCGCCATCCCCAAACCCAACTCCGCCGTCGAAGACGCTACCCGGATCGCTGGAGCCGAACGTGCGAATGGGGTCATCGACCACACTCGTGCTGGTGATCATGAGCTCGCGTCGACTGAACACGAAGCAGCCAGTGGGGGCCTTGAGTTCGTAGGTGAGGTGACCGAAGAGCTGCTCGAAGCCGAATGGCCCGACACTTCGAGAGAACGCAATGACACTGAATGGAACTTCGTGAATGCCCGGTTCCGCATTGTCCGAGCCGGTCGCGCTCGAGTTGAAGGTCATCGTCGACCCAGGAGAAATCTGCGAGAAGAAGGAGCTCGGAGAGACGGCGATCCCCGCCGCACCCGCCCCCGCGTCACCGACGGACCCGGTACCGTTGAAGAAGACCTCGTACTGCTTCGGCTGGCATGCGCCAACGTCGTGGTTGGTGACCGCGATACCATAGGTGACCGTCGTATCGAACGGGACCGGTCCGCTCGTCGCCGGGTTCACGGCAAGTGTGGACGGACGCGTGATGCAAGACAGGGCCGTAAGGGCATCCTTGCTCATGGCTTCGGTCGACACGAAGACTTCGTCGATGATGCCGTTGAAGTGTTGCGTCTGGGTCGTAGCTCCAATGCGAATGGGAGCGAACACGTTGCGCATCTCTCCGGCAGCGAAAACTTGGCCGAATTGCTGACCATCGATGAACAGGAAGACGAAAGTCCCGTCGAACATCCCGGCGACGTGCGTCCAAACGCCCGGCGAAATCGGGGCGCTGGAAATGACTGTGGTTCCAGTGGACAGGACCACCGACATCTCGACATTCCCATTGTGAATTCCAAGTGAAAACGCCGTCTTGTTATTGAGACGTTTGATGATGATGGGTTGGTGCCCCGTGACGGTGTCGGGGTGTACCCACGCCGCGACCGCGACGCGTTGTCCGACCGTGAATTGGGGCTCGTCCGGGACCTGAATGACGTCCTTCGAGTTGCGAATCTGTACACCGAGGCCGCTGATTCCGGGTACGCACGCGGCCCGAAGTTCATGCTGTGCGTTGGCACCGGCGCCAGAGGAGTCATCGAGAAAATTGGATTGGGGAGAGCAATCGTCGAAGTGCCAGAAGCCAAAACCACCGCCAGCACCGCCGTCGGTTCCTCCGTCACCTCGGCCCGTCCCACCGTCAAACGCGGGACCTCCGCTGCTTCCACCACTCGGTGGAACCAGGACCCCCCCGCTGCTGCTCCCGCTCCCACCAGTCACCGGGCCCCCCCCGCCGCCGGCCCCTCCGTCCACGCCAATGGTGACTACGCCAGTGGGCGTGCCGACAATCGCGTTCGAGAGCTGCTGGGTATACTCGTCGTAGGTCTCGGCCGTGAACCTCCCGTCGACCTTCCCTCCACAACCGGCAATCAGACTGACGATGACAACCGTCCCAATCGCGCTCAGGAGAACGCGGCCTCCAAGGCCATTCGCGTGACGCTTGCGTTTCATGGATATCCTCCTCGGTAGACTCCCCAACATTTCACACCGTCGTTTTGGACACAAAATGCGTGGCGATGTTTCGGCTTTTCACACACGTGTACCCATCAGGCGTTGAGCATCTCGTTTCTGCCGGACCTTCACGCGAATGTTGCGCGGATAGCTATTCGCTCCAAGGCGACGCGGAATGCCTGGTTTGGGCGGTGCCACGCGAAAATGCATGACACCCGCTCATTGACTCCCTCCTAGCGGGCTATGGCCGTGACAAGCGCGGCCCATCATGAAGATTGTCGCGCAAGCGTCCTCGACGGCGGGCCAAAACGCAAGTTACGTGCCTTCACGGAGGGACGACGCAAGCCGGCGGTCGGCACCAATCGCGGCACCATCCGCCGCTGGTCAACACCGCGACGACGTCGAGGGCTCGCCGCTCGGTGCATGGCGATGCTCGGGTGCAACGCTGCAAAAGGTGGCTTCGGTCACGACACGGTTGTCCTGGAGCGGCACGAAGCGGCACGTTCGCGATGCACGTGACGTTCACGAAAACCTGGCTTCCGCGCATTGAAGCCGTCACATCGTCGGGGCGCTTGAGGAGTCGGGACGTGAGGCGTAGGGTATCGATCAGGCGCACCGATGACTTTTGCTTCGGCACACGGGTGAAAAACGAGTCCAGACGCCGCCGGTCGCGGCCCCGTGCCTCAGTTCACACTGACGCGTGACGAGCATGACGCTCTGCGCGTTCGCGGAACCCTCACGCTCGCTAACGCGCGAGACCTATGGTTCGAACTCGCCACATTGACCGCTGGCCTCTCACGCGGCGAGGCACTGAATTTCGACGTTTCGGAGGTCGACACCATCGATGGCGGCGCGATGGCGATCCTCGTTCACATGCGCACCGAGCTTCGTCTCCGGGGAGTCGAATGCGAGTTCGTGCAGGCGAACGAGCGAATCCACGAGCTCGTTCATCTCTATCGCGGCGATGTCGACGCCAAACGCAGAAGAAAGCGCAGACCCCAGAGTGCCCTCGAACAGATCGGACGCGCGACGTTCGGCTTTCTAGATGAGATCAGACTCGTCTTGGGGTTCTTCGGGACGTCCGTCTTGGCCGCGATCGGTCTACTGAAGGAGCCGCATACCGCAAACTGGAGGGAGGTGTGGCCAATCATGGAGCGCGCCGGCGTCGACGCGGTACCCATCGTTCTTCTCATCAATTTTTTGGTTGGGTTCGTGATGGCCTTCCAGGGCGCGGTACAGCTCAAGCAGTTCGGGGCCAACATCTACGTCGCCGATCTCGTCGGCCTGTCCGTCACGCGGGAGCTCGGTCCCTTGATGACCGGTATCATCGTATGCGGGCGATCCGGCGCCGCCTTTGCCGCCGAGCTCGGCACGAT